>JAABSS010000216.1 GCA_011390235.1 Desulfotignum sp. | reverse complement strand
GGCACCCCTGCCAGCCGGGCCACCTGGATGCCGTAGCTTTTATTGGTGCCCCCCTGGACCAGCTGCCGCAAAAACACAATGTTGTCGTTGAACTCCTTGACCGCGATGTGTAAATTGCGTATCCGGGGTTTGGTTTCTTCCAGGCGGATCAGTTCGTGGTAATGGGTGGCAAACAAAGTTTTCACCCCTTTACCGGACAGGTCATGCAGATAAAGGGCCACGGCCCAGGCAATGCTCATGCCGTCATAGGTAGAGGTGCCCCTGCCGATTTCATCCAGGATGACCAGAGAGCGGGGTGTGGCATTGTTCACAATGTTGGCGGTTTCCTCCATTTCCACCATAAAGGTGGACTGGCCCGAGCTCAGGTTGTCCAGGGCCCCCACCCGGGTGAAGATCCGGTCCACCAGGCACAGGGATGCCTTTCGGGCCGGGACGAAAGAACCCATCTGGGCCATGAGAACCGTGAGGGCCACCTGTCTGAGCACCGTGGATTTACCGGCCATGTTCGGGCCGGTGATCAACAGAATCTGGTTGCGTTCATTGTCCAGGTCAATGGAGTTGGGCACATACCGCTCGCCGGTGATCAGTTTTTCCACCACAGGATGGCGCCCGTCTGTGATGGCAATCTGTCCTGTATCATTGATATCCGGTCTGGTATACCCGTTTTCCGATGCTGCTGTGGCCAGCCCCTGGAGCACATCCACGGTTGCGATGAAATCCGCTATTTTCAAAATATCCTTCGCATGTTTCACCACCTGGTCCCGTACCGTACAGAAAATCTCGTATTCCAGGGCGTTGCGCTTGTCCTGGGCGTTTAAAATGGTGGCTTCCACCTGTTTCATTTCATCGGTGATGAACCGTTCCGCATTCACCAGGGTCTGCTTGCGGATATAATTGTCCGGTACCATGGGGGCCTGGGTTTTGGACACCTCGATAAAATATCCGAACACCTTGTTGTATTTTATTTTCAAAGAAGACAGCCCGGTTTTTTGTTTTTCCTCTGCCTGGGCCCTGGCAATCCAGGATTTGCCGTCCCGGGAAATGGATACCAGCGCATCCAGCTCTTTGCTGTACCCGTCATTGATCAGACCGCCTTCATTGAGCACATGGGGGGCATCTTCTCTGACGGCAGTGTGTATAAGGTCTGCCAGTTCAGCCAGCCGGGTGCGCATCTTTTCCCGGTCATCCAGCCGGCTGCCGTTGAGCAAAGGATTGTCCAGGCGCACCAGTTCCTTGATCAATGCCGGCAGCCGGGCAAGGGAGTGCTGCAGGGCCAGCAGGTCCCTGGCATTTCCCTGGCCCATGGACACTTTGCTGCCCAGCCGCTCCAGGTCATATACGGATTTAAGAAGCGCCCCAAGCGTTTGAAGGATATGGGGCAGCTGTCAGCTGTTCAACGGCTTCCAGGCGCAGGTTGATCCGGTCTTTGTTCACCAGAGGATGCCGGATCCAGTTTTTGATAAGCCGGCTGCCCATGGCGGTGACGGTTTTATCCAGCACCGCAATCAACGCCCCTTTTTTGTCCCGGGTCTGGAGATTGGTCAGCAGCTCCAGATTCCGGCAGGACCGGTCATCCAGTTTTAAAAATTGTTCCAGATCATAGGGGCAGATCTGAAAGATATGGGTGGTATCCTGCATCTGGGTGTCCTGAACATAGGCCATGACCGCACCGGCAGCGCTGATGGCAGCCGGCATCCGGCCGATGCCGAACCCGTTGAGACTGACGGTATTGAATATTTTTGTCAGCCGTTCTTTCGCATCTGCCTCCTGGAAGCTGCTTACGGGCAGATAGGTGATCTGGCGCCCGGCAAAGGCCTGGCGCAGGGTTTTGTAGGCAGGATCTTTCTCAAAGGTGTCAGGCAGCAGGATTTCTCTGGGGTCCTGTTTTACCGCCTCGTCAATGAGGGCTGCCGGTATGCCGGACCCTTTTTTGGATATTTCACAGGTGGTAAAGGTGCCGGTGGATATATCCAGGCAGGCCAGGGCGGCTTTGTCTTTGACCATGGACAGGGCCAGCAGAAAATTGTTGGCTGTCTTGTCCAGCAAAGATTCATTGAGAATCATGCCCGGGGTGATGACCCGCACCACTTCTCTTTTCACCAGCCCTTTGGCAGCAGCGGCATCTTCCACCTGGTCGCAGATGGCCACCTTGCACCCGTGGGCAATGAGTTTGGCAATATAATTGTCTGCAGCCCGGTAAGGCACCCCGCACATGGGAACAGGGGATGCATCGTTTTTGTTTCTGGAGGTCAAAGCGATCTCCAGAATGGCGGCAGCCTGTTCTGCATCCTGGTGGAACATTTCATAAAAATCGCCCATCCGGTAAAACAGAATGGTATCCTTATACTGCTCCTTGATGGACAGATACTGGGCCATCATGGGGGTCTGCTGCTGGCTGGTGCTGGTGCTCATGGATGGATTTTTACAACCGCTTGTCACCGGGGAGGGGCGCTCCCGATGTGTTATTTCTTTTCATTTTCAGGTGTGTCATCTTCAGGGGTATCAGTTTCAGATGTGTCAGTCCTGGATACGTCAGGTTCAGATACGTCAGTCTCAGATGTATCTGTGTTGTCGGCATTCGTCTCTTTTTTTTCAGGTGCCTGGTCCTCTCCGGATGCAGGCGCACTGGTTTCAGGCATTGTTTTTTCGGATTTTTCCGAATCTTGTCCAGCAGATGCTGTGTGTTGTTTTTCACCAGGTTCATCAAAGCCGGAACCTGGTTTTTCCTCAGATTCTGTGTCTGAGAGCGCTTTTTTTATATAAGGGTCATGGGTGAACACATCCAGGCGGGCCTGCAGGTCTTTGTTTCTGGCTGTCAGATCCGCTATCTGCCCTTGGTTTTTTTTGATTTCCCGGCCCAGTCTATAGGCGGTTACCAGTCCCTTCATGCCGGTGATCAGCAGACCCAGGCCAAAACATATGCCCCAGAAAGCCCAGTTGGGCAGGGCAGGGGATGCCCACTGCCACTGGTTGAATTTCAGATCAAGGGTCAAGGATCCGGCAGTGGTGAAATAATCAATATTCTGGTAAATCAATAGTCCGAGCAGCCCGAAAATGATCAGTAAAATCAAAAATTTTATGGTCTTCATGCATTTTCTCCAAGTGCTTTTCCTTAAGGTAAATGTTTATGTTGGGTGATCATAGATTAAATTTTGGTTTTTTTCAATTTTTCTTTTAAACACCGCTGCGCTTTGGATATTGTTTCTTCAGGCATTGCTGCACCGCATATTACATGAAAACCGGGTTGAGCAGGTTGACTTTTTCACGAAAAGGAAACAAAGACCAGTCCAGAGACTGCACCGGAATCTGCTGCAAAACTTCAATACAGGACAAATGCAGATGGGGCAAAAGCACGGATCCCCGGGCACGGGTGTCTGATGTGCGGGCAATGATTTGGCCGGCCGCCACCCG
>JAABSS010000215.1 GCA_011390235.1 Desulfotignum sp. | reverse complement strand
AAAAAAGTTTTTTGGTTCCACAACCAGGGTGTGGCCCAGAAAATCTTTACACACATTCACCACGGTGCCGGCAGACCAGGCACAAATTGCTGCCCCCGGCCCAAGGCAGCAGATTTTTTTATTCCGGTTTTTGTAAAAACAGATGTCAATGCCTTCATGGGCCGCATGGCGGTTGGTAAAATCCCCCCACCACTTGCGTTGGCTTTCCGGCAGCATGCCCGGATAAAACAGCCATTCTGTGCCGTCTTCCAGATTATTGGCTGATGCAAGGACAGCCAGATATTGTGCAAACCTGGTCATTACACAGCTTTGAG
>JAABSS010000214.1 GCA_011390235.1 Desulfotignum sp. | reverse complement strand
GGTCTTTGCATGAATTGTTTGAAAGATATTTCTGGCGCTTTGCAGAAGGATGATATCTTTGAAACTCCTGCCCATCTCAAAACAGATCAGACCCTCTTCAAATACTGCCCCAAAGCCCCGGGCAACCGAAAGGCCCTGCTGCCAGAACTGTTCTGCTTTTCCGGGATCTCCGGCAAGGCTGTAAAAAAGGCCGTTCAGGCGGCAGGCTTTCGGCAGCCCGCATTTGAAACGATGGCCATGGCGCATGGCCCGGGCAGCATGTTTTTTGATCTTTCGCAATGTGACTTTTTCTTCTATCTGGATGGACCTCTCAAATACCGTCAAATAAAATTCGCACTGTGCATTGTGATACCGGCTGACAACAAATCCCTTGAGATGTTTTTCAAAAACAATATTTTCAGCAGCCTTGATTGCCGCATGGGCCCTGGTGTAATTTTCCATATGCAGATAACAGGACATCAGATCAACATGCGTGGGAATTAGGGCATAATAATCAGGTATGGATTCCAGCAGAATTTTTGACTGGTCCAGATCCTTGAGAGCTTCTTCAAAATCCCCCATTTGTATATTGAGAAATCCACTCACCCCGAATCCCCACCCCTGCAGCTGCCGGTCCCCTGACTCCACACCGATTTTTTTCAGTTCCCGGGCATAATTCAGACTTTTTTCAAACTCTCCGCGATGGTGGTGTATAAAAGCCATCAAAGAGGTGATGCTGCCCCTTTTTTTGATATGCCCGATATTTTCAAACAGGGCGGCCGCTTTTTCATAAAGGACCAGGGCCTGGTCCCATTCTCCGGTATAGTCCAGATGTACTCCCTTGCAGAGGTTTGCATATGCCAGGGTATGGTCGTCTGTTTCATTTCCGGTGACCCGGTCGGACAAATCATGGTAGTATCTTGCAATGGTGGACATCCCTGACGTGTCCAGTAATAATCCTACCGCAGCGTATGCCTGGACCATTTTACCGGTGTATTGTACTTTTTCCGCAAAATTCAGAACGGATATGATATCCAGGGCCAGCCGTTCCTGATTAATGAAGTAATCTATCCAGGCCATGGCTTCAAATATTCTGGCAACCTCCTTGTCATATTCGCTGGGTTTCCTCGAACCTGCCCGGTTTTTATACAAAAAAAACACCATCCTGTGAAAACATTGCACACAGACCTGCCTTAGAATAACCGCCCGTGTCCGCCACCTGGTGAAAGGATATGCCATGCCCAGCAGGTTGAACGCTTTTTTAAATGCCTCCAGGGCTTTGTCATGTTCCCCCCGCCGAAAATAGATCTCTCCCAGTTTGCGTGTGTACACAGCCTTGTCAAAATCATTGAGCTGGCCACCGAAAATCTCTTCATGGGCGGAAATCGCTTTTTTATAATGGGCCAGTGCCTCGGAATCCCCGGCTATTTTACTGGCCTGGTCTCCGGCCAGGGCAAAATACCTGCGTGCCTTGTTCCATTCTGAAGCCTTTGCAAAGTGATAGGACAGCAGGCTGTAAAATTTTTCAATCTGGTTTGCAAACAGGGTTTCAATGGCCTCCGCAACCTTGCGGTGCAGCTCTTTTCGCTCTTTGAGCAGAATGGTTTCATACACCGCATCCTTGATCAGGTCATGGTAAAAATAATACGCAAGCTCGGGATCTGCTGTTTTTTCCTTGATCAGATTTTCATTGAGCAGCACCGAAAGATGGGTATCCAGGACATCACTCCTGTCTTCAATGATTTTCAGCAGCCGGTATAAAAAACTTCTGCCGATGACCGAGGCTTTTTTCAGCACATCCTTGATCTCTTTATCCAGCCTGTCTACACTGGATGCAACCAGTCCCCGCAGGGTATCCGGGATCTGAATTTTTCCGGATACAGGCTTCAGGGTGTGCTGCCCGGTAACCGGGTTTTTTTCCAGCAGATCCTGGCTGATCAGGGTGCGGATCAGTTCTTCCATATATAAAGGATTGCCTTCGCTCTTCCGGTGGATCAATCCACTTAACTGGGAAGACACGGATGCAAGGTGCAGCTGCTGCCTGGTAAAATCAAGCACATTGTCTCTGGACAGGGGCGCAAGATCCATGTGCAGATAATATCCGTTGCCTGTTTCATTGCACCTGTCTTTTAGCTGATACAGCGGATTTTTTTTCGTATGCCGGCTCACAAAAACAAACAACAGCGGCGTCTCCTTCACCAGGGGCAGCAGATGCATCAGGAGTGCCACCGTGGATTCATCCACCCAGTGAAAGTCTTCGAACTCCAGAACCAGGGGCCTTTTTTTCAAAAGGGTGGTCACCAGCAGGTAAAACGCCCTGAAAATCTGGCTTTTCAAGGCTTCCGCATCCAGAAACTGCACCCTGTGATCAAGGCCGCCCCGGACCTGAATGGATAACAGGGTGGCAAGATACGGCAGGGTATTGGCCACCTCTTCGGGTACCACCTGATTTAATCTGGCCTCCAGTTTTTCCCAGGTTTTCACATCATCATCGGTCTCCCTGATCTCAGCAAAGTTTTTCAGCAGATCCAGAAACGTGCCGTAACCAGTCTTCTGCCCCAATATACTGGACTGGCTGGATATCCATAAAAGATCCATGTCCTGCACCTGTTTTCTGTACTCCAGCACCATCCTGGATTTGCCGATACCCGGTTCTCCGGTAATGGCAATAACCCGGCCGGTCCCTTTTTTCACCAGATCATTCAACACAGTCACCAGCTGCTGCATCTGCATCTCTCTGCCCACAAACACCGGTTTTGTGAAAAAAGGTTTTGTTGATACCGGTGCAGCCGCTTTTTTGGACAACACCTTGAATATCCGCAGGGGTTCGGTTTTTCCCTTGACCCTCACCGGTTTGCGTGCTTTGAATTCAAATATGTTTTTTGTCAATTCATATGTTGCAGGACCCACAATAATCTCATCATCTTCGGCAATTCCCTCCAGCCGGGCCGCAATATTCAGATCCAGCCCGGTCAGGCCGTGGGAGCCATCTTCACGGTTGACGGTTCCCGTCAAAACAAGGCCGGTATTGATGCCGGTATGCATGCAGATGGTGCAGCCGGTCTTCCGGGAAATCCAGGAATTCATCCGGTTTACAGCTTCATGAATCTGCATGGCGGCATGGATGGCCCTTTCCGGATCATCCTCATGGGTCCTGGGGATCCCGAACACCGCCATCACACTGTCGCCGATATAGCGCTCAATGAATCCGTCATAATCCTCGATGATACGGGCAATCTTTTTAAACACACTTCCCAGGACCGACCGGACATCCTCAGGATCCAGCCGTTCAGTCATGGCGGTATATCCGGAAAGATCCGTGAAAACAATGGTGACATGTTTTCTTTCGCTTCTGACTGTTTTTTTATTTTCTTTCAGGTTGGTACCACATGCACCGCAGAAATTTGTTTCTTCCGGGTTTTGGAAATGGCATTCTGGACATTCCATGTGATAATTTCCCAATGTTGAAATAATTCTGACACTTCACGTACTCAGACAACCGACAGGTGCAACATTAAAAAGCGAATAGCTCAAAAATGAATCTATGATTTGCTTTAGCAGACCAGGCGAAAAAACTCAAATAAATTTAAAACAAGACCAAACATCAGGAGGGGATAAAAGCCCCTTTTTTGAATCTTGCATTTTCCCCGGATCATGTATAAAATACCGGCTGATTCCCACCTGCTGGCCATTACTATAGACGAAAACCTATTTAATTTCTTGAAAAAACATGCCATACCGATTATATTAATAAGTAAGCATGCCA
>JAABSS010000227.1 GCA_011390235.1 Desulfotignum sp. | reverse complement strand
AAACCGTTTTCGAAATGGGCTTGATATTTTTCCAGGAAAACCGGCATCGGCAGTATCAGGTAGTCATCTATTCCGTTTTTCAAGGACCAGGCCGCGAGACAGTCAGAAAAAATGGAGGTTTCATTCATGGTATTGTTTTCGGTCTTCGGAAACCTTACATCGGACAGCGCTGTTTCAAACTCCTTGAAGTGGTCATACCGTGCAGCGGTCATCTCTTCAAATGCCCGGAACACTTGCCCGAAACGGTCAAAAACTGCACGCCACTGTCTGTGCATATCTTTCATGAACACCTGACCTGTGATAAGCAGTGGATAAGTCCGTCCCAGACTGTCACTGCTGTCTTTGACAATCCCCACAATCAAGGTTTGTTTATGAGGGCCCCGTGTCCAGAACCGAAAGGAATGAATGCCTCTGTTTTTTTTGAAATCCGGCATGCCTGATTTCATTCCTGCATCCACCCAGGACGCCAACGCATTGGCCAGCGGCAGGGCCGAATTTACACGGATATAATCTATAAAGGCCGGGTGCTTACCACAGGCGGCGACATCCAGTTTCAACCGGGGCCTGTTCATTCCCAGCATGGGGCGATCTCCACGGGCGGCCTTCCCGGTGTGGCCCCCAGCAGCCCGATCACCTCCCGGCTGCCGGAAAATTCATACTTGACACTGATGGACCGGACCCCAAGACGGGTGAGACTGTCCTGTTGCTCAGGAAAGTCAGCCGGGGTGAAACTGCGGCGCCCGCCGGGAAAATCCTTGAGAAACCGGGGGAAGGAGTATGGACCGGTATATTTTTTGACCAGGGTCATGCTGCTGATTTTAATGGAAAAAACCACCTGGCAGTCAGACTGGGGAGACCAGGTGAACACTTTTTGGACCGGATAGTTCAGATTTTCCAGCAGAACAGACCCCTCTGTGCAGACCAGTTCAAGCATTGTGGCATGGGGCTGAATCTGAGCCCCATCATTGGCACTGGTGGGAAGACCGCTGATCTTCACATTATATTGCGGTTTTACCGGCCTGGCCGCCCTTACCCCCCTGGCAAGAAATGTAAAAAAACCCGGCTCCAGAGCAACGCTTTTGTCATACACCCTGGCTGCATAATATCCCTGTTTCAGTCCGCGTTTCACAAAAGGGGCTGCCGGTCCCTCCAGAAAGCCTGTGACCAACCCGTCCGATCCCATCAACAGGGCATTCATGTTCTGCGTACCCGCAGCATCCTGTAAGCTTAACAGCACCTCCTGTTCCCATTTTTTCTGGAGTCGGCATGCGGTTTCTGTAAGGGCGAACTGATGAAAAAAATCCATGGGTCCTGCCAGAATCAGCCAGATTTGTTGACTTTTTTCATCCGGATAAGCAAGAAGCTGCCGCACCCTCTCGAACGCCTGTTGCGCTGTAAAGAAAGGAATGGTACTGGTGGCCGGATCCTCCCCATAGATCTGTGTTGCTAAATCGAATGCTGCCTGCTGAGAGGAGACCAGCGGGGCCATCTGGACAAGGCTGTCCTGATACTTCATAAAGGCCTTGCCTGCCTTGAGCATCTCTGTATCGTTCAGCCGGAGTCTTGAACCCCCTGGTATTTTGGATTTTACTTTTGCAACAGCAGTTCCCACCACACCGGCAGTTCCGTCTTTTTTGACCCGCAAAGCCACGGCCTGTTTATCGAGTGTCCTGATATCATCGACCAGATTGACCCATTCCGGCAGACGGCTCTGTCCGGAAAAGGGCTGCAGTTCCCGGGAAATGAGATCCAGCAGGACGGAATACGGCCCTTTTTTCTGATGTATCCGTTCGGAAATCGCCTGCCATTCCTGCCGGGTTTTCAGGTTTTTTCTTCCATTATCAAATCCAGTAACGAACTCCAGCCAGGCTTCCAGGTAAGCTGTTTCATACCAGGTATAAAAATCCTGTTTTTTCCCCGCCAGGATGAGTGGTTCAGCCAGTGCGGATTCCATGTCAACAATAAAGCTGTCAATATTTTCCTTACCATTGCGTGTAAAACCGGCGGCAACCATGACAGGGGGATCATTCTGGATAGACTTTCCCCAGAAATCGGCCTGGGTGTAGGCAGGCATATCCGGATCTGTATTGACCCGGGCCACCAGCCAGTTCAAAGTGTGTCCGTCAATGGAGACAATGCGGGCCAGCCATTTTTGCAGCTCATTCATTTTCCGGTTAATGGCCTGGGGATTTTCCTGCCAGGCCAAGTATTGCAGATACAGCTCGCCGATCTTGAACCGGACCTCGGCTGCGATATCACCCCGGACACCGGCGGCAGCGGCATCAAAGTCTGGCAGCCGCATATTCTCAATGTTTTGATCCAGGAGCCTGGCTTTCATCAGGTTGATCCGGTATACCAGATGATTCACGTGCCGGACAAACACATCAACCTGGGTATCCTGATTGAAATAGCCCATGTTTTCCGCCATTTGTTTATCAAACGGTGAAAGCATCCGCTCTTCAACCAGAGTACAAAATTTTTGTTTCAATTCCGCTTCCACGGCAATGCTTTTGTTGAGCCCCAGCCGTGGTATCCACCAGTTTTTATTGCTGCGCTCAATTTCCTGGATGGTTGCTTTGAACTGGTCCAGGGTGGTCATATCGGAAATCAGATCCCCCTGAAAAACCCTGGGGCCTGCAAACTGATCCGATGCAGCTTGAATGCTGTGCAGGTTCTTCACAAAAGAATAGCTGAGAACACCGCAAAATGCTATGATCACAGCCGTCCAGGCTGCAAACCCGATATTCCGGGTCAATCTGGCCCAGGCGTCTCCCCGCTGGGTTTTCGTAAAAAGTCCCCGGTCAGACGGCAGTACCCGGGAAAAAAAATCATGCAGAAAAAGGCCTCTGCTGGTACCCGGCAGCACCTGCTGTTCTCCGATGAGTCCCATTTCCTTGAGAAAATGGGAAAAAGGGGTCCCTTCCTGGCGGCCGCTGCTGAAAAAAACGCCCCGGAAAAACGGGGTTTCCTGGTAGGGATTTTCCTGGAATAACCCTTTGAAAAAGGTTTGCAGCCCTGGTTTTATTTTTTCCAGCTCACTGGGGAAAAGCATCAATTCCGGATCAATTTTTTCCTTTTTCAAGCGCTGCATCATGAGCAGACGATGGTCCCGGATTCTTTCTCCCATGGTTTTAAAACAGTCTGATACAACCGTTACCAGATCTTTTTCATGATCATGGTTTATCATTCCCATGGTCTGATCCAGGGCATCCTTATCCAGGCCGTCGCAGAAATGAGTCATGCCCTGGATAAGATCACATTTGGTAACCATGACATAAACCGGAAACTTTGCCCCCAGCACCCGCATCAATTCATCCACACGCTTTCTGATATCCCGACCGTACCGTTCCAGGTTTTCCGCATCCGTATCGTTCAGGCTGTCGGCGGACACAGTGACAATAAGCCCGTTCAACGGTTCTTTTTTCCGGTATTTTGCCAGTAGACTTAAAAATTTCTGCCACTCTTCGCTGTCTTTTTGATCATCCACCGGAACGGCATACCGGCCGGCCGTATCAATGAGGATGGCCTGTTCAAAAAACCACCAGTCACAGTTACGGGTGCCGGAAATACCCGAAACACTGGCGACTTCCGCAAATGAAGAGGAAAGGTCCGCGCTTTGGATGGCGGTTGTTTTGCCGGTGCCGCTTTTTCCGATAATCATATACCAGGGAAGCACATACAGGGGGTTGCCCTGTTTTTTCAGATGGGACTTTCTCAAGGCATCAATGGCTTGTTTCCACTTTTCCTGCATCTCTTTGGACACTTCCCGGCTTTTTTTATCCCGGGATGCCAATACCGCATTATCCTGTTCGATAATCTGGGATACAAACTGCTGTTCTTTTTTCCGCACCAGTAGTTTTTTTATTAACCATGCCCCAAGCAGTATACCCATCATACCGGCAATGATGAAAAAACAGACCCACCAGGGCCATCCGGCCCACAGCACCCCGGCAAAAACGACAAATCCGACAAAGATCAACAAAGCGATGATCAAAAAAAGCTTGAACAGAAATGCAATGGTTTTTTTCATTTACGGCACCCGGGTAATTAAGGTTTGCCCCACATTGTTCAACACAAAAGTATAAATGAGAAACAGCAGTCCATAAAATCCGACCGGCACCAAAAACGCCGCAAGGGTGATCCATGAAAACCGCTTTGATCCGGCACTGTTTTGAATATCATGCTCTTTGACATATGCCTTGGGAAAAAGCGTGATCCGGTTCATGTCCGGCAGGTCCATAGAGCTGCCGGTCAGCAGCTTCAGGTTGGATATTCTGAGTTGATCCAGCAGCATGTCATCCCCCTGCCTGTGATATTGTCCGGAAAACCCGAGGGCCAGACAGATATAATACACTTCTCTGACCGGATTCTGATGGGGGCCGATCATATTGAGTTTTTGAAAAAAAAGCTCTCCGGCATCTGCGGTTTGAAAAAACCTGCGCTGGAGCTGATGTCCCTGCCAATGACGGCTGCCTTCCCAGTTGCTGCGCATGATACTTTCATCAATCCAGGCAAACACGGCAAATCGGGCCAGATCATAATCCTCCCGTGAGAGGCCGGTCGTCGCAAACAGGGATTCACTGTCATTGATCAAACGGTCCATATGATTGACGGCCTGGTCAAAAGGGATGCCTTCCCTGTCTGTTTTTTTCAGCAGCAGAATGGTATACGAAATCATATCGGTAAAACAGTCCGCCAGCCGCATATTTTCAGTTCCTTTTCACGATCATCAGTTCCACCGCCAGATCTTCCGGGGCCATATCCCAGTAGAGGGCGATGTTGTTTCCCCTGGGTACCGGTTCCCACTGTTTGCCCTGGTGGTCAATCCTGAAATACAGGGCATTGGCTTTTCGTGGCAGTTCCTGTGGGATGTTTTCCAAATATGACAGACGAATTCCGGGCAGAGACTGGGCAATCAGAATAGGCAATGACTCCCTGGCACTCAGTTTGGCAATGCCGGCCATGGCATCGATAATCACATCTGCCTGGTGCTGCGATTCCAGAACCAGATAAAATCGGTTGGATCCTTCAAACAATGCCGGGGACAGATCCGCTGTAAAATAGGTACCGTCAAACGGCAGCGGAATAATATACTCGGGCCCGGCCGTAATTTCATCCAGTAACCGGGTAATCAGAAGCTGGGCACCGGAAAAACAGGCCCACAATTTTTGATGGTCATAGTCTGCCATGAGTGCGGTACCGTCTTCGAGCTCCCCGGTAGCGGAAACGGTGGCGGAAAATGAAGACAGTTCTCCCACGATCTGTTTGAGCAGGCCGTACACGGCCCAGGGATGACACTGGATCACACCGGTCATGTGTATCAATAGAGGTACATATCGGTTCAGGGACCGCAATGCCATCATATATACCATATCCCTGGACCCGAATTCCGCCGTATGCACTCCCTTGGCCCGTTTCACCGCCTCAAGCTGCCGGGTTTTGGAAAAAACCTGGTCCCTGATTTCCTTGACGATACCCGCCAGGACGTCTGATCCGGCAATGGTCAGGCAGGGTGGAATGAACTCCTTGTCCACAACCACATCTTCAAGATGTCTTTTCAGACGGGCGATGGGCATCAGCTGATACTCTCCCTGAAAATCCATCTCGGTTTCCCAGAATATTTTCACCAGGAACTGCATCTGCCGGACTTCGGCTTTGGGACCGTCTCCGTGCAGATCCGCAACTTCATTGGGCGCGCTCAAAGAAAAAAAACGGGTGGACACCCGGGACAGATTCCCGGCATCCTCGACAGCCGTCACATTCGCGTTGTCATCATTCCATTTTTTCAAACCCAGAAAAACATTGAATGCCCGTCCACCGTCTGCCCAGGCGGTTTCAAAGGAACGGGCCTGAATCAGGGCATTTTCTCCTAAAACCACGTGGGTATGATCAGGAAAAACAAACTCTCCGGCCACCATGCCAAACACATGACCGGCCAGTGCGGCTTCATCTATTTTGAAACTGCCCGCCCCCCAGAAATGGGGTGCTGCAAAACGGTACCAGGGATCTGTATGGGACCTGTTGTACAGATCGCTCAACTGGAAATGGTGGGGCTGAAGAAAAAGGCCCTGATGCCAGAAAAGGGGCTTGACCATTGCTACCGCCCCTCGATTTTCTCAATCTGTTCAGGACCGAGAAAAAGGGTTGCATCCAGCATGCCGGGTTTCTGTTTTTGTTCTCTGGAAATAAACCCCTTTTTTTCGATAACAACGGGAATATCAATCAACCGGGTAATTCTTTCTTTTTCAATGGTGTAATATCCTGCAGCCACTGCCAGGTATTTGGCATTTTCCGCACGGTCCATTACCAGGGTGGTTGTCTCTCCCGGATTCACAATCAGGCGTTTGGATGAGGCCACACCCGCATCGAACAATTTGCATTCCAGCAGCCGGTACAGCCCCTCCCGGTCCTGGGAAAGCTGGTTGAATCCATTGGGATCACGCAACTGATACAGGCATAGCGAGAGGGTATGGGCTTTGCCGTTGTCCTGATTCAGCAATGTATCTGCCTGAATCTCAATTTTTACAGCATCCTTTTCATAGGTCCACTGTGGCGGGGGCAGTGTTTTTTTGGCACATGAAAACATTATCAGCATTAACATTACAGACATTACCATCATTGCGGTCTTGTTCATGTTTCTCTCCTGATGAGGTTAAAACGATATATTTCGGCAATTTTTTTCAAATTCCCTTAAAAACGATTCCATAAACCGGCCGGATTCAAACCAGTTTCTAAATTTTTCAAACTTATGTTCATATACTTCATAGCTCTTGGCCCGGCGAAAAGGACCGATGGCTGACCCTTCGGTCTCAGCTGCTATTTTTTCCGGCGCCAGTTCTTCCAGAATCTGCCGCACCTTGGCATGGGCCGCTTTTTTGGATGCTTCCTGGGCTTCGAAAAACGCCTTGCCGATCTGACCGATATATGCCTCCAGGGGCCGGGCCTGGCTGCTGCCCTCGATATTATACCCGATCACCTGGCGGATGGTCTGGTCCGGATCCTGTCTTCCCACCAGGGTGGTATTGATGACGCTGATTAATTGATTCAACGACTCAAAAACCGTATTGATGGATTCGGCAAGGCTCTCCAGCAGTTCATCAGAGCTCAGATCCACCTTGGAGATATCCCGTCCCAACAGCAGTTTTATCACCCGGGACAAAACATGGTCATCAATTGCCGGGGATGGTGCGCACCCCCCTTTCTGATCCGGTGTGTCCAATTGGTCAATCAAACGGTTCAGCACAGCCATTTTCTGAACCCTGTCAAGATTTCCCAGCGTATCTGTCAGATACCGGTCCAGCTGGTCCTGACTCTGGTCTCCGAATTTTTGATATATCTCCAGAATACGGGTTTCCAGCGTCTCATATGATATGGTTTCCGTCATCCCTTGATCCATTGTCTTGTTCATGGTTTCCGGTTTATTTTTTCGGAGATATCACCACTGTCTTGTCCAGATCATCGTTTTCACCGAAAAACCTGTCATTCTGTTCCGCGCCCCCGTCGGAACCCGTCATATGGTCCGGCGTCAGGACAACGGTTTTCTCCAGATCCTCGAAATCTGCCCCCGGGTCAGGGGCGCTTTCCGGAACGTTCTTGTCAGGCGAAGACAGCACAATGGTCTCGAGCACATCTTCTTCCTGAACACCCGGATCCGAATCCCCCTTCATCTCTTCTGCCTGCCATTTGTCTTTCAGCTGTAAAAGCAGAGAGCGGACTGCCTGTTTGCGGGCCTGGGTTCCGGGCGGAACTTCATGATCTGTCAACTGCGCTTTCGGGGCCGCAAGCGGTTCGTCAGCGGCACTCCGGGTGGCAAACAAAGAGATTTTCACCTTTTGTTTCAACCCATCCAGATCCTGCAGCAGGGTATCAACTTCTGTTTTCAGATCCTGAGAATGCGGCTGAAAAAACCGGGTCCCTGCTGCCAATGTTTTGAGCCACAACGGATGCCATTGTTCCGAAACCGTTCCATTCTCAGGATGCCAGAAAATATTTTCCACTGCCAGAAAGGGATATGCCTGAACCAATCGGGTATAATCGGAAAAATACGCTTCCAGGGAGTTATTTCCGGAAAGCTGCCTGAGTCCGGCAAAGACCTCATTTTGCCCCTGATTCCGATTCACCAGAAAAGTATAAAACCAGAGACCGGCAAGAAAATCGATATTTCTGTTACCGGCCGGAAAAACATCACCCCCGTCTTCATGCCTGTTGGACAACAGATCGATAATATTCAGATCAAATCCCCAGAAAAACGGCAGCATACTCCCCTGGTTCAAGGGCGTCAGCCAGATGCTGTGGGCGGACAGGTTCACAATTGAACGAATATTGTCATGAACCTTTTGCTTCAGAATCCTGGCAAATTTCTCAATAAATGACAGTTTTAAATACAGCACTTCAAGAAAAAAACGGTTTTCCTTTTCAAAGAAAAAACCGGTGCCACCATGGGAAATCCGGCTCGCATCAAGGGCGGCACCGGAAACCGTATCAGCAAGGGCGGGAATATCTTCCATGCGGGCCCCGGACAACAACGGTATAAAGTCAACCCCTTTAACGGAAGCGGCATCAAACACAAGCATGTAAAATGGATAAAAAGAAAAAACACTGATACGGGACAGGGCTTTTTCACCGGTGATATGACATTGGGCATGCTCCGGGCAGAAAAGGCAGGGAAAACTCTCTGAAGAAGCGCTTCTCAGCCGCTTGAAATCCCTGACCAGATCAAACCGGTCCTTGACAAATACACGGTCTTCCGGGTAACGGGAATACTGGTAAAAAATATTTTTACCCTCCCCGGCCTGGCAGCGGGGACAAAACAGATACCGTTTCAAAGAAGCATGATAGGAGAAGAGTGCCGCCTGTTTCAAAAGCCGGTCATCTGTACACAAATCCAGCAGTCCGCCGCATTCAGGACATGGGGGATGAAAAAATAATGTTTTATGCCGGCAGAAGAAAAGCGGTTTGAAACAGGCCGGATCCGGATGCCGGAAAACCGTTTTGTCTGCGGAACAGGACTGGATCGTATCCAGCCATATCCTGTCCATTTCTGCATTGGTATAGGTGCGCAATCCGCTGGAAGAAACCGGATAATGGTCTCTTTGAATGAGCAGGAAGAGGGGCAGACAAGGACCGGCATGCGAACTCGCGAGGTTGGCCTTCACGATCATGGAAAAACACTGACCGCTGTCAGCAACCTGAAATGGGCGGAAATCACCGTGATATCCATCATCGACCGGATCTGATGTCGGTATCTCAAGGGAAAAGCCCTCTCTTTCAGATTCTAGAAACGGAAGCAATGAGATCGTTTTATGCATTCTCTTCTCTTTCCCGGCAGAAAGCACACATTATCAATAAATGGCATAAAGTATATCGAATAGTCATGCTTAACCTATCGAGTCTACATGGGAAAATCAACCCAAAAATCATTGAACTTCTATCTAAAGGTTCATCCGCCTGAAGTCCGTCGGTCTTTGTTACGGCCACAATACCGCCCTGGCCCCCAGAAACCGGGTGGTCTGCATCATATCAACGTAGTGGGCGTAACGTTTGACATATCAACCATCCTTTCTCATGGATTGAACACCATGTTTGGATATGGAAATAATCACTGGATCACTTTTCTGGTAACAGGCATCCATAACATTGTCAAGATTCTTTTCAATCCACTGGATTTTGAACTGCTGCTGAACTTTTTACCGGCCCCCGTTTTCCCGCCGTTCTACCCGTTTTCCCGCCGTTCTAAAGCATTGCTTCTTCATCATAAACATTGCAGATACAGCATAAAAACGTGGCAGATTCGTCTGTAATATTTTTCATGCCGTGGGGCTGCATGCTGGGAATGTAGATGGAAGTCCCGGGCCCGCAGACCATCTTACTATTTAATTCATCTGTTTTTGGATCAAATTCCCAGCATTCGAATTCTCCGGAAAGAATATACATGGTCTGGTGATAAAAATGATTGTGAATGGGAATCTGTCCCCCCGGCTGAATGGTGAAAAACCGCAGCCCGTATTCCGGAATCCCGTTTTCATCTTCACCGTGCTGAGACAACCACCGGATGCTTGTGCCGATGACATCCAGGTGCTTGCCTTTGTAGGGAAACGTATCTATCAATTTTTCTTCACAATCCTTCCAGTGTAGAACCTTCATGGGATAACTCCTTAAAATTTTTTTTTGAAGTTTTCAGATTGCCATATTGTCTAAAAAAATACCAGCACAATATTGTCATCCCCGCCTCTTCGAAAAAAACAGTCGGCGTTTGGGAGTCTCATTTTTTTTATTTTATGCTTGTCAACACCTGTCACAGCAGTTAATAGTTTCTTAAAAAGAACAATCATGGCCTCAGAAACCGCAACAGATGAAAGCTGTTAGCTTTTAGCCATTAGCTGAGTACTGATGGCTGATGGCTTTCATATAAAATTGACAGGACAACAAATGGAAACCGGCCTGAAAAAAAAGTGGATCAAGGCAATTGTACTGGGACCCAGACAGATCCTGTTCGGGCTTGAAATGGATGACGCACGGCTCACTGATCTGGTCTTGTCATGCATTGCCGAGCGATGCACCATGCACGGCCAGGCAAACCTTTTTGATATCATAACTGAGGTTTCAACCCGGAACAGCCTGCCTGAATCAGAAATCCTTCAGATAATTTTTGGATTTGTGCATGAACTCAAGCTCTGTTTTTATCTTGAGGGACGGCAGATAACAGCCCTGGAAGCCAAACAGAAACTGCTGGACACACCAGATACAGACATCCGGGTGGTTCTGAACAAAAAAGTTTCGGCAGCAACATTCAGTGCAGTGCAGCAGACTTTTCAGTTGATGGGGGTAGAATTTGCAGATTGTGAAGACCAGCACGGGTTTGCATTTGCGGCATTACACATGTTTCAGCAATGGCATTATGATGTGAAAAATTTTTATACCCGGGCGGACACCGATTCCTACCCGGGTAGAGATCAGATGGCCAGACTGCTTGCATTTACAGGCCGCCTGCTGCAAAACCAGACCGCCCATGCTGTTTTAACCGACTGTTTCAACCAGAAAAACCATTTGCCGGCCATTGGCCGAAAATTTCAAAAAATCCGCACATTTTACACAAAGGATATAAGCTTCTGGGATCAGCTGTTACAGGCCATGCCGCAATTTGCTGAAAATCTGTCCTGCATAAAAAAATATCCCGGTGCAGCTGCTGCATACAGCCAACTGGCTGACATTGTTTCCTCTCACTCCCCCTTTGACCGGATCCAGGCAGCCAGGGATCTTTTCAATACGGTCAATACATGTCATCAGCAGATTGAATCCCAAAAATTAGAAGATTGCCGTCAGCAGGCAAAAGATCGGATAGATGCGGTTATCACCAGACTGACGGCTGATATGGCAACCCACAATATAGATCCGGACCTGCGGAACCGTATTTTATTGTCTCTACGGCAAACCCAAAAAAAAATTTCCAGCCTGCCTGATATCCAGCGGGTAAACAGGCTGTGCAGCAACGCCATTGATCTGGCCATGGACCAGTTTGAGGAGTTGGTGGAAACCTGAACAGCAGGCTATCCCACAGCTGCGGCTGCCTGCCATCCATGGGTTTTTGCCAGCTTTTCAAACATCTGGACAATGCCGGCCACAAGGCGGAACACCATGTCACTGCCCCCGTTTTCAGAGGCGCTGCTGTCAAAAAACAGATGCAGATCCGATGCCATGCCGTCTTCTTTTTTCCAGTAGCAGATCATCATGGGCACCAGGGGCAGCGGATGCAGGATCATAGAGATATCTGACTGGTACAGCTCTTCCACCTGTTTTCCGCTGAAAATCATGGCCAGGTCCTCAAACAGATCCGGATAGGTATCGGCAATTTTCTTCAAGGGTTCTTCGGTGCGCTTGACAAACAGGCCGTTCAATTCCCGGCCGCCTGCAAGCTCCCGAAAAGGCACCCATTCACCGGTAAGGGGAACCCCTTTGCTTTCCAGCACATATGTCAGCACAGGTCCTGTAATCCAGGGGTTGATATGAATATCAGAATGGAAGCGGCCGGCACTGTCCACTGAAAACGGCTTGCCGAAAATCCGGATGGTAAGTCTGCCCTTATCATATTTTCCCCCGGTTCTGGCAGCAGCTTCGGCAAGATCCAGGTTTGCCAGTTTTTGTTTCATGTCTGCAAGCTCTTTTTCCTGTTCCGCTTCTCCGGGTCTGTGTCCCTGGTTGGTACTTTCCTGGTATCGGGCAAGAATTTCAGCATCCAGGTGGGGGCATTCTGACAATTTTTTGCGCCCGAGAAACACTTTTGATGCAAAGGCCAGGCAGGTGGGTTCATTGCATTTTCTGCAGTTGGATTTATCAAGGAGTTTAAACACTTCCATGGCATTGGCAAACATGATCTGTCTCCGGTATCTGGTTATCACATGACCTGTTTTTACCACAGGCGCACCAACAATTCAACCGGCCGGGGATATCACAAAAAATTAAAGCTTGTGTTTTGGCTGCATTGTGGTAACCTAGTTCTTTGCTGGTGCCATCCGGTCGGCACCTGGAGTATTGCGGTCGATTCCCTAATCTTAAAATTTGCCC
>JAABSS010000212.1 GCA_011390235.1 Desulfotignum sp. | reverse complement strand
ATTTTAAAATACTTTATTTCGGAGGTTGTTTCATGAAATTTTGTGAGAGGGAAAACAGTGGTGGGCATAAAGGATAACAGGCAAAACCAATATATGGTGATCGTATCTATTCAACATACCATAATATGTGTTTTTGACACGATAGAGTCAAAAAGCGTCTAAGAAATATCTTAGAATTCAATAAGCCCTTTCTTAAAAGCGATCTTGGTGAGTTGGGCAATGGAGGAAACCTCCAGTTTATGCATGATATTGTACTTATGGGTCTCTATGGTCTTGGTGCTGATACAGAGACGTTCTGCAATCTCCTTCGGGGTTAAACCGTCCGCCAGAAGGGCAAAAACTTCTTTTTCGCGGACTGTCAGTTTTGTAATGCCGTTCTGCATTTCTCTGACTTCAGCCAGATCTCCCATGGTCAGCGCATCCAGTTGTTCCGAGAGGACCTTGCGCACGCCACTGGAGAAGTAGGTGCCCCCATACTTGACCACTTTTGCCGCCCGGATGACTTCTTTGATGGGTTCCCGCTTGAGAATATAGGCGCTTATGCCCAGCCTGAAAAGGGTTGTGATATATTCCCGGTCCGAATACATGGTATAGATCATCACCTGGATCTGCTCCTTCCATGTCTTGATCTCTTGTGTCGCATCTATCCCATTTATATTGGGCATGGAGATATCCATGATCACCAGGTCGGGCTTCAGGGATTTTACCATTTTGACAGCTTGAACTCCGTCTGAAGCCGTATCCACGATTTCAAAATCCGGTTCTTTTTCCAGCGCCCTGATGATTCCTTCCAAGACCACGGGGTGGTCGTCAGCAAGAAGGGTTTTTGTTTTGCCGCCGTGCGTTTTATCGGTACTCTTTTGTTCCATGATATTCATCTCCTGTACCCAATATACGGTTTCACTCAACCGGTGTCTCCACAGTCACCCGGGTTCCTTTTCCGAGCTGGGATTTGATGCGAAACTCACCGCCGATCTGGATTGCCCTCTCATGCATGATGATAAGGCCAAGCTTATCTTTTCCATTTTGTTTGGCAGATATTTTATCGTATTGGAAACCCGGGCCGTCGTCTTCTATGGTTATTGATAAAAATTGGTCATTTCTAATCAGGTTGACAACAATATTTTCTGCACGGGCATGCTTGAGGCAGTTTGTCACCGCCTCTTGAATGATCCGGTAAATAGCCAGGGCCTTTTCATCATCTATCTGCAAAAAATCCTCGTCTGTATGAAGATGAAAACTGACGTTGGAATTCTTTTTCATTTTATTCAACATGTTTCTGATGGCCGGAATCATCCCAAGGTTTTCCAAAATGTGCGGCCTGAGATTACCAGCCAGCCAGCTGACATAATCCATCGATTCCATGATGCTGCTTTGTATCTGGACTAGTGCATCTGTCTTGATGGGTGCATGTTCGCTTGCATCTATCAGATCATCTAGATCCATATTGAGTTTTGCCAATATTTGTCCGATATCATTATGAAGGGACTCGGCTATCGCCCGGCGTTCTTTTTCCAGGATCTCCACCAGTTTTTTGGATAAATATTTTCGGCGTTCCTGCGCTTTCAAAATTTTTTTATTCTGCAATTTCAGATCGGCCTCGAATTTCTTGCGCTTCTCGACCTCCATTCTCAATGCTTCATTCAGCTTTTCCAATTCAGTTGTGCGTTTTCGAGCCTGTTCCTCCAGTCCATCCCGGGATCTGCGCAAATCCGTTTCCATCTGCTTGCGCTCGGTGATGTCATGAAAGATACAATGGGTCTGCTGAAAATTGCCTTTTTTGTCCCTGCTTATCTTTCCGGTAAAAGAAACCAGAATGAGAGTTCCATTTTTTTTGACCATTTCAAACTCAACCCCCAGAATTTCTCCGATGGACTTAAACCGTGGAAAATTTTCTTTGAAATGATCCCGCCAGTCAGGATGCAGAAAGTCAGCAAATGATTTGCCGATCACCTCTTCTCTGGTATATTCGAGGGTGTCCAGCCATGTTTGGTTGACAACAATAAAATGGCCATTTTCATCAAGTGATTGATACCCGAGGGGAGCTTTTTCATAAAGCATTTTGAACATGTTTTCACTTTCCTGCAATGCTTCCTTGGAAGATTTGTACTTGTATTCAATTTTTTCCAGCTCCTGGACCCGTTTTTCCAATTCTTCATAGGAAGTTTTTGCTAACATGTTAAGCCTTTTTTAACTGTCCGAAGCGTGCATTTGTTGATGTCACAGATTTTTCTGGCTGATAACAATGCTGTTTTTGAGTTTATCCAAGTCCGCCCTGTGTTAAGATACAGTTCTCCAAAGCGCAACCATCTTGCAAATATCATGGATGTCTTAAAGTCTCAATAATTTTATTGATATGCTTGGTTTTTCTGCATCAATTACAAAAAAACCGGGGCTGCCAGGCCATGATTGCCGGCTGTCAGTGGGTGGAACAGGAAATGCAGGGATCATACGCCCGTACCAGCATCCCCAGCTGCTGCAGAAGGATGTCGTCATCTGCGTCAGTCAGAAAACCCTGATAAGTCTGCAGGTCTTTTTCCAGGTTCCCCAGATTCTGGGCCGTGGGAATCACCAGATTCGCTGAAAGGCACCGCCCTTTATCATCATATGCATACTCGTGAAACAAGGTCCCCCGGGGTGCTTCCACCGCTCCAACCCCTGTTCCCGGTGCCACAGACACTGCAGACTGCACAGCAGAAGCATCAATGCTTTTTTCCAGCAGCAGGTTCACCAGATGGAGACTGTCTTCCACACAATGGATGCATTCAACAATCTGGGCAGTTGTGATCATGAAGGGGTTGAAACACGGTGCCTGCAGCCCCAGCTGCGCAGCAGCGGATCTGGCTTTGGGAGAAAGCTGGACATAGTTGTTGTTGAACCGGGCCAGGGCACCCACCATGTATTCCGGCCGGTGCCACCGGGTATATTTGGCTGTTGAATGCGGTGCAATCCGTTCCGTGATATGGTCCTTATATGTCTGGACGCTGACTGTTTTTCCTTCACTGAAATACAAATCTCCGTCATAAAATGCATAATGGTCCGGATGTCTGAGGCTGACATATTCTGTTTTACATGACAGATCAGGCAGGCGGATAATTTTAAACATCTGCACTATTTCTGCTGAAATCAAGAAATCCAATATTTACAAACTTTTTGACTTTATAGACCAGATCACCGGCAAGAAAGACATCAGAAATATGTGTCTGCTTGTGAATGATTTCGGTCGGCTGGTGGGGATAAAAATCAGCAGATGCCATTGCTGCAACCAGTGTGCATGGTCATTTGTTTGTTTCCTGGTATCCATGCGGCCTTCCTTTTTTACCGTTTCAATGGGCTCCAATGTATCTGAAATCCATGTTATACCGGGCCGGTAAACATTCAGTTGACTTTGGATGCAAACAAAAAGCTGGAGCTATGGACAAACCATGGGGTGTGAAAAGTTTGCAATTTTGGATACCAGTGCACAGATTGCTTGACGCGACAGCCACAAGTGAGAGATAATTGCCCCGCAGAAAGATTTAAAAAATCTGATGAATCTTAACCTGCCCGTGAGGTGCTTTTCGACCAGAACCTGGACCGCTGCAGTGCAGATCCAGCACATAGCAGATCCAAACCGATGCAAAGGAATACAATTATGAAAATATGGCCTGGACAACCCTATCCCTTAGGTGCTGTGTTTGATGGCGCCGGCACCAATTTTTCCTTGTTTTCAGAGATTGCGGAGCGTGTGGAACTCTGCCTTTTTG
>JAABSS010000211.1 GCA_011390235.1 Desulfotignum sp. | reverse complement strand
TTTTTTGAAGACAGCAGCATATCGTAAACGAATTTCCGGGGGAGACTGCAGATACTGATCAATAAAAGTGAGGCGCTGGGATTCAGTGACCAGGTACGCAGCCTTTTGCATGGCCGTTACACTGACAATGCCATTACGCATGGATTTAAAGGCAAAGTACGACCCGCTGTCGCCAAATTCCACCAGGGTTTTAAACAGATAAATACTTTCGCTCAAAGATATGTCAGAGGTGAGCTGCTGATAGATCCGGGCAGAAACTATGGCAGATTCTTTTAATCCTCGCGTATATAGCTGCTGACTTTCAGGGTGGTCAAGCATGGCCAGGACATTTTTTTGTATAGCACCAAGGGTTTTCTGGGCAGTGGAACGAAGGGAAAAATGATGGGATAAAACAGCGTGAATAACCGGAAGTATTCCTAAAGATGGCGGCAGTGTTGCAGCCTGGGTGACGAGGTCAATTTTATTTTCTTCATCTAAAGATGCCCATAAAACTGCAAAGTTTTTTTCATCAAATGGGTAAGGCAGATCAGTCATAGGAGAATATTTTGTAATGTTTTACCTTTTTGTTTGAAAGTGCTATATGGTCATGTTTAAATTACATTATATGCAAGTACCCGGATATACCAAGAACCAATATAAAGAAATAGTTTCCATAGTACAACTCAAAATAATATATGAAATCATTTGATTCAAAAGGTGAACCAGCCGGCCAAACCGGCAGATATGATGCCGAGTCCATAGAAATCCTCAAAGGACTGGACCCTGTCAAACGCCGGCCCGGGATGTATACAGACACAACCAGTCCGGACCATCTGGTGTTCGAAGTTATTGACAACAGTGTTGATGAAGCCATTGCCGGATTTGCCGATACCATTGATGTGATCCTCAAAAAGGATAACAGCATCCTTGTGACGGACAATGGTCGGGGAATGCCTGTGGATATCCATCCCGAAGAAGGCATATCAGGGGTGGAACTGATCATGACAAGGCTTCATGCCGGGGCCAAATTTTCCAACAAAGACTATGCTTTTTCCGGGGGCCTGCACGGTGTGGGGGTTTCTGTTGTCAATGCCTTGTCATCCCGACTCGATATCACTATTTTGCGCAATGGACAAAAATTTTCCATCGGGTTTGAAAATGGAATAAAAACCCGGGACCTGGCAATAACAGGGCAAACCCCGAAAAACACCACCGGCACCCAGGTACAATTTTTTCCCAACCCCGGGTATTTTGAACGCACCACTTTTTCACAGACTGCCATCAAAAAAGCCTTAAAATCAAAGGCGGTTCTGTGCAGGGGACTGCAAACCAGCTTTCTGGATGAAACCTCGGGAGAAAAACACACCTGGGTGTATGACCATGGTCTGGATGAATATTTGAACGAACATCTTAAAGACCATAAAGCCTTGTTCCCGGAACCCTTCAGCGCAAACTGCCAGACAGAAGATTTCCAGGCTGTATGGGCCGTGAACTGGGTGACGGAAACCGGATCAGGCATGGAAGAAAGCTATGTAAACCTGATTCCCACCCCTATGGGCGGCACCCATGTCAATGGTTTCAGATCCGGGCTGCTGGAATCATTGCGGGAGTTCTGCAAATTCAGAAATCTTCTGCCCAAAAACCTGTTCCTGGCACCTGAAGACATCTGGAACAATGTGGGATATGTACTGTCTGTGAAATTGTCAGAGGCCCAGTTTTCCGGCCAGACCAAGGAACGGCTGTCATCACGGCATTGTGCCAATCTGGTGAATCTCAAGGTGCGGGATGCCTTCAGCCTCTGGCTTAATAAGCATGTGGACCTGGGAGAGGCTTTGGCTGACCTGGCCATTGAACATGCCCGGTCCCGGGTGAGAAAATCCAAAAAAGTCACCCGGAAACAGGCTTCCAACGGCATTGTACTGCCGGCCAAGCTGTCAGACTGCACCAGTGATGACCAGCAGCGCAGAGAACTTTTTTTTGTGGAAGGAGATTCTGCAGGCGGGTCTGCCAAACAGGCCAGAGACAGGCGGTTTCAGGCTATCATGCCGTTGCGGGGCAAAATCATGAACACCTGGGACATGCCGGCATCCGCCATTATCGAGTCAAAAGAAATCCGGGATATCGTCCAGGTACTGGGGGTGTTGCCCGGACAGGAAGATATTTCCAGGCTGCGCTATAACAAAATATGCATTCTGGCAGATGCGGATTCTGACGGACTGCATATTGCCACCCTGCTTTGTGCCCTGTTTTTAAAACACTTTCCCAAAGTGGTCCAAAACGGGCATGTCTTTATGGCCATGCCGCCTTTGTACAGGATCGATGTGGGAAAAGAGGTTTTTTATGCCCTGGATGATCCGGAAAGACAGGGCATAATCAAACGGATAAACCGCAGGAAAAAACCGGGGAAAATCAATGTTCAGCGGTTCAAAGGCCTGGGTGAAATGAACCCTGTCCAGCTCCGGGAAACCACCATTGCACCGGATTCCAGACGTCTGGTGCAATTGACTGTGAAAAAAGAAGCCACCCTGGATGATGTCCATGAAATCATGGATATGCTGCTGGGAAAAAAACGGGCCAAAGACCGGAAAATATGGATTGAAGAACAAGGTGATATCAAAGAGATAGAATGATATGAAAGACATTTTGCCATCAGTCATGGAAGAGTATGAAAAAATCGCATTCCAGGATTTTGCCCAAAAAGCATATCTCAATTATGCCATGTATGTGATTTTAGACCGGGCTCTGCCCCATATCGGGGATGGGCTCAAACCTGTACAGCGGCGCATCATTTATTCCATGAGCCAGCTGGGGCTTTCTTCCACGGCAAAGTTCAAAAAATCAGCCCGCACTGTGGGGGATGTGCTGGGCAAATTTCATCCCCATGGTGACACCGCCTGCTATGAGGCCATGGTACTCATGGCCCAGCCCTTTTCTTTGCGGTATCCGCTTGTTGACGGCCAGGGCAACTGGGGCGACCCCAATGATCCCAAATCCTTTGCTGCCATGCGGTATACTGAATCCAGACTGTCCCGGTATGCTGACCTGCTGCTGGATGAACTGGAGCAGGGCACAGTGAAATGGACACCCAATTTTGACGGTACCCTGCAGGAACCCAGACTGCTGCCGGCCAGGCTGCCCAATCTGCTGCTTAACGGCACCACAGGTATTGCCGTGGGAATGGCCACAAACATTTTGCCCCATAATCTGCGGGAGGTGGCCAAAGCACTGATACTGCTCATTGAAGACAAAAACACCCCTGTGGATATCCTGTTTAAACATATCAAAGGCCCGGATTTTCCCACAGAAGCGGAAATCATTACCCCGGCCGAAGAGATCCGCGCCATTTATCAAACCGGAAACGGCCGGATAAAAATGCGGGCCAGATTCCGTATTGAACAGGGTGATATTGTTTATTTTGCCCTGCCCTATCATGCATCTGCTGAAAAAATACATGAACAGATCGCGGCCCAGATAGAAGCAAAAAAACTGCCCATGGTCAGTGATATCAGAGATGAATCAGACCATGAAGATCCCACCCGGCTGGTGGTGATACCCAGATCCGGCAAGGTGGATACCACCGCCCTTACAGATCATCTGTTTGCCACAACCGATCTGGAAAAATCATATTCCATCAACATGAACATGATAGGTATCAACGGCCGGCCGGCGGTTAAAAATCTGAAAACCATTCTTCTGGAATGGCTGGAATTCAGGTTTCATACAGTGGAAAAAAAGCTGGAGTTCCGCCTGGACAAAGTTATGAACAGGCTCCATATCC
>JAABSS010000210.1 GCA_011390235.1 Desulfotignum sp. | reverse complement strand
GTTACGATCATTTCTCCCTCGGAAACCGCGGATGCCCTGAAACTGGCTGCCATTGGCAACGTGGATCTGGCGGTGTCCTACCAGCCCCAGACCATTATTGCCGCAGACCAGGGCCTGGCACTGAAGGTGGTGGCACCCCTGGTGAGACATCCTCTGACCACCCTGCTGTTTCTGGCGGACAAAGGCATTGACACTCCCCGGGACCTGTCCGGAAAAAAGATCGGATATACCGTGCCCGGGCTCATGGATGTGCTCCTGCACGCCTTTGCATCCATCAACCGGATTGAAGACTACACCCCGGTGAATGTGGGGTTCACCATTTTGCCGGCCCTGGTGTCCGGCAAGGTGGATGCGGTCATGGGACCGTTCAAGACCTATGAAACCGTGGGCATGGCACAGCATGGGTACAAGGCTGCATTTTTTGAGCTGGAAAAATGGGGGATCCCGGATTACGAGGAACTGATCTTTGTGTGCAGCCCGGCTGTGCTGGATAAAAAACAGGATGCGGTCAAAGGATTTGTTCTGGCCCTGGAAAAGGCGTTTGTTCATGTAACGGAGCAGCCGGAAAAATCTCTGGCCCTGTACCTGGATGCCGTGCCTCAGGCAGACAAAAAAATAGAGACCGAGGCATTTGCACTGACCCGTCCCTATTTTGCCAAAACCCTGGGCCATGATCCGGACAAATGGCAGGCGTTTGCCGATTTTGCCCTGACACACGGCCTTATCAACAACCGGGTGGATGCAGCAGCATTGATTCACACCTGGCAATAACCAAAACGCAAATGGGGAATGGGGTCAGGCTTGGCTTGTTGGCTTATTGCGATGAGCTGCAATAAGCCAACAAGCCAAGCCTGACCCCACATCCCACAAGGAGGAACTATGACAATCACCCCGGAAACCATTTTTACCGATGTACAGGCCATCCGTGAAACATCTCCCCTGGTGCACAACATCACCAATTACGTGGTCATGAACAACACCGCCAACGCTCTCCTGGCCCTTGGGGCCTCCCCGGTGATGGCCCATGCCGAACCGGAAGTGGCGGACATGGCCGGAATTGCCGGGGCTTTGGTGATCAACATCGGCACCCTGAGCGATCCCTGGATTGCCGCCATGTTCACGGCGGGAAAAGCGGCAAAGGCCAAAGGCATTCCCATGGTACTGGATCCTGTGGGTGCCGGAGCCACTGCCTACCGCACGGATACAGCCAGAAAACTCATGCAGCAGTTTCATCCGGCGGTCATCCGGGGCAACGGCTCTGAAATCATGGCCCTGGAAAGTCAGGATGCCGTCACCAAAGGCGTGGACAGTGCCAGTGCCGCGAATATGGCCATTGATACAGCCAAAGCCCTGAGCCGGAAATACGGCAGTGTGGTGTGCATCACCGGAGAAATTGATTATATTGTCCAGGCAGATACAGTGATCCAAATCAAAAACGGCCATGCCATGATGCCGAAAGTCACAGGCCTGGGCTGCACTGCATCGGCCCTGTGCGGGGCGTTTGCCGCTGTCAATCACGACCCTGCAGCAGCCGCTGCCCATGCCATGGCAGTCATGGGGGTGGCCGGAGAGATGGCCGGCCGCAGTGCCAAAGGGCCGGGCAGCTTCCAGATGCATTTTCTGGATGCCCTGTACCAGATCTCACAACCGTATATCCACCAATTGTTCAGGAAATAATGCCATGCAGGGTATCTATCTTGTGACCGACCAGGACCTGTGCCTGGGCAGATCCCTGGCTGCTGTAGTGGAAGCTGCGGTCGGCGCCGGTATTGCCTGTGTCCAGCTGCGGGAAAAAACACTGCCTACCCGGTATTTTCTTAACCAGGCCCTGACCTTAAAACCCATTCTCGCAGTAGCCGGTATCCCCCTGCTCATCAATGACCGGGTGGATATCGCCCTGGCTGCCGGGGCAGACGGGGTCCACCTGGGCCAGAGCGACATGCCCTGTGAGGCGGCCCGGCGCCTGCTGGGACCTGCTGCAGTCATAGGGCTGTCCGTGGAAACCTGGGAGGATGTGACAGCGGCCCAGGACCTGGATGTGAATTACCTGGGGGTAAGCCCCATATTTGCCACTCCTACCAAAATCGATACCAAAACACCCTGGGGTCTGGAGGGCCTGGCCAGGATCCGGGCATATTCCCGGCATCCCCTGGTGGCCATCGGCGGCCTGAATACTGCCAATGCGCCGGACATCATCAAAGCCGGGGCAGATGCCGTTGCCGTGGTATCCGCCATCTGTTCGGCCAAAGACCCGTACGCAGCGGCCCGGGATCTGGTCAAAAATTTTGATGCACAACCATAAGGAGGCGTTACCATGAAAAAATATTATCGGGCCCTGACCATTGCCGGATCGGACAGCGGCGGTGGCGCCGGTATCCAGGCGGACCTGAAAACCTTTTGTGCCCTGGAATGTTACGGCATGTCCGTGATCACCGCACTTACCGCCCAGAACACCAGAGAGGTGACCGGCATATTTGCTGTGCCCCCCCAATTTATCGAACAGCAGATGGATGCAGTGCTGGCCGATATTGGCACCGATGCCGTCAAAATCGGGATGCTGCATTCCCCGGAAGTGATCTTCACCGTGGCCCGGCACCTGGAAAAATGGCAGTGCGCCAATATTGTACTGGACCCGGTCATGGTGGCCAAAAGCGGGGACAAACTGCTGCAGGATGATGCTGTGGCTGCCCTGAAACAGGCCCTGATTCCCATGGCGGACATCATCACACCGAACCTGCCCGAAGCCTCGGTACTGCTGGGCAGAGACATCGCCACCCGGGCGGACATGCCGGGCGCTGCCAGGGACCTGGCAGACCTGGGATGCCCCCATGTCCTGCTCAAGGGCGGACACCTGAATGATACCGGCAGCAGTGACCTGCTGTTTTCCGCAGATACCGGCCATATACTTGAGCTGCCTGGAGAACGGGTCCAGACATCCAATTCCCACGGCACCGGTTGCACCCTGTCTTCGGCTGTCTGCGCCGGGCTGGCCAGGGGCATGGACATACCATATGCAGTGAAAGCCGCCAAAGCCTATATCACCGGGGCTTTGGCTGCCGGAGCGGATTTTTCCATCGGCCAGGGCCACGGCCCGGTCCACCATTTTTTCAATCTCTGGCCCGGCGCAGAAAAAACAAACCCTTCGGGAAATGATTCATGAAACCTGTTATCGCTGTGGTTGGCCACACTGACCTGAACAAATTCAACATGCCGGCCACGTCCATCCCGACAGCCTATACCCATGCCGTTGAAAAAGCCGGAGGCGTTCCCATTATCCTGCCCTTTACCCCGGACCTGGACATTCTGCCGGCCATGGCTGCATCGGTCCGGGGATTTTTGTTCACCGGCGGCAAAGACATGGACCCTGCATTTTTTCACCAGGCCCCGATACCGGAACTCGGAGAGATGGACACCGCCCTGGACCGATTCCAGATGGGAGTGCTGGATCTGGCCATGGCCGAAAAAATGCCGGTGCTGGCCATCTGCCGGGGGCTCCAGGTGGTGAATGTGACCCTTGGGGGCACCCTGTTTCAGGATATTTACACCCAGGCACCCGGACCGGTGCGCAAGCACACCCAGGATGAGATCTCCTTTGACACCGACCATGAGATTGAGATTGTGCCCGGCTCCCGGCTGCATGGGATATTCGGTGAACGGATCCCGGTCAACTCCCGGCACCACCAGGCCATCGACAGCTTAGGAGAGGGCCTGATTATCACGGCCCGATCCCCGGACGGCATCATCGAGGCTGCCGAGCACCAGATCCTGCCCATG
>JAABSS010000209.1 GCA_011390235.1 Desulfotignum sp. | reverse complement strand
CGGCAGGTGTTTTTTATGTAGGGCATTATCTGTTATTATTGATCTGTATCTCAGCATTTCACGATATCTAGGACCAGCGATTTAATTCCCAGCCATTTTCAGGGATTTTTTCCCGGCCAATTTCAAGGATTGTCATCCAGCCACTGATTTTTTAATTCCGTTAACTGATTTTATAATCAAATATAATTCCCTCCATTTAATTCGCCTTGCAACGGTTTTTGGGAGGGACCATGGAACCTATCCCCTGCCTGGGGTGCAGCACTTTTTTTATTCCGAGAAACAAATCTCAGACCCACTGCTCCGCACCAGCCTGTCAGCGTGCCAGAAAGGCTTTATGGCAAAGGCAAAAACTGGCAACCGACCCCGAATATGTACAAAGCCAGAAATTGTCCAACAATAAATGGCTGGCCAACAATCCTGATTACTGGAAAAATTATCGTTTTCGAAATCCGGATAAAGCTGCCAGAAACCGTGTTCTCCAGCGAATCAGGAACAGGGCGAAAGCTCGAACTGACAAGGGTCTGGATAAGTCGCGTCATGTCGGTATTGCAAAGATGGACGCGAGAAAACCCTTGATAAACGGGCTTTCTGGTGAGTTCTGGCTGGTTCCGATGATTGCAAAGATGGACGCGGTAAAAATTTTTATCGCAACCATACCGGACGATCCCGCATAATTGCAAAGATGGACTCGAGGACAGGGGATATTTTTGTGTGATACACCCGGATCAAAAACCTTTTTTGAAGGAGGGTGTCATGATACGGAAAAAAATATTATCTCCAGGCCGGGTCCGCAGCATAGACAAGAGCTTTTGTTTTATTCCTCACCGTTTTCTGACAGGCGGATTCTTACAGTCGTTGACTCACCACGAACTGGCGCTTTATGTGTTTCTGGTGCTGGCCTCGGACAAGCACGGGTTGTCGTTTTACAGTGATCGGAGCATCTGTGCCATTCTGGGCCTTGAGGAGGAAGCCTATCTTTTTGCCAGGAACTGCCTGATCCACAAGGATCTGATCACATATGACGGGACCTTGTTCCAGGTCCTTTCCCTGCCTGAAACAACTCACAAAACATCAGGGAGGGCAGCCAGATGATAGACAAGCGAACTGTGTTTGAAATCCATCGGTTGAACAACATGCAGTTTTCCATCAGGCAGATCGCCGGACAGCTTGGACTGGACCGTGGAACCGTCAAAAAATATCTGGAGCAACCGGATATCACCTGTCAAAAAAGGCCGGACCGGCAATCAAAGCTGGATCCATTCCGAGATCTGATCCAACAGATGGTAAATGACTATCCACAGATAAAGGCACCGGTAGTGTTGCAGCATATCCGGGTCAAAGGGTTTACCGGTGAAATCACCATCGTCAGAGATTATCTCAGACAGATAAGGCAGGACAAAAAACAGGCTTTTATCCGGTTTGAATCCCGGCCCGGTGAACAGTTCCAGATTGACTGGGGGCATTTTGGCAGCCTTACCTATGGCAAAAGTTCAAGAAAGCTGTATGCCCTGGCAGTGATCGAATCGCACAGCCGAATGCTTTTTGTGGTGTTCACCCACAGTCAGAACCAGGCCACCCTTCACCAGTGCCTGGCTGCAGCATTTTTGTATTTTGGGGGTACGCCCGGAGAACTGGTCGTGGACAATATGGTCACGGCCGTGATCGAACGTGTGGGCAGCATGATCCGCTTCAACGAGGCCTTTCTGGACTTTTTGCGGCATTTTGGGATTACACCGAAGGCCTGCAATGTCAGAGCACCCCATGAAAAAGGAAAGGTGGAAAACAGTATCCGGTATCTACGCAACAACTTCTGGCCGTTAAGAACGTTTGCAGATCTGGATGATGTGAACCACCAGGTCCTGGCATGGTTGGATACCACGGCCAACCAGAGGGTGCATCAGACCACCAGGGAAAAACCGGCGGAGCGATTTGTGAAAGATGCGCTGAGACCGTTGCCGGACCCGCTGTCCGATTACCGGGAAACCGACAGTCTCACGGTATACAAAGACTTCGGTGTTCGTTTTGACGCCAATGTTTATACCGTCCCGCCCCGGCTGGTGGGGAAATCGGTCATCCTGAAAGCAGACAGCCGGACCATATCCATCTACTACAAGGAAAAACAGGTGGCGACCCATACACGGAAATGGGAAAAAGGCCTGCGTATCGATCTGCCGGCACACACGGAACAGGTCCGGAAACTCAGAAAACGCATATTGATGGACAGGCAGATGATGGTCTTCATGTCACTGGGCCAGGAAGCCGTGGATTATCTGGAAAAAATCACCGATGCCTCACAGCCGTTAAAAAAGACAGTCGCACATCTTCTGCAGCTGCAGGACAAATACGGGGCATCATCGTTGATATATGCTCTCAGAAAAGCGCTGGCCCATAAGCTGTATGGATCTGAATACGTGGAAAACATCCTTCACCAGGAAATGACACCTGCCGTCCGCCATCGTCCAGTGGCCCTGAAAAACGAAGATCTGAATCAGATCCGGCTGCAACAGCCCAATCTGGCTGAATACGATGCACTGGCCCTTTCACGGAGGAAAAAATAATGGAATCTGTCATCGATAAGTTCAAATCACTTCGACTGAAAAACTGTGCATTGAACCTGCCCGATGTTCTGGAGCAAAGTGCACAGAAAAATCTGACTCCACTCCAGGTCATTGACCGGCTGCTGGAGATTGAGATCGAAAACAGGAAAAAAGCCAGGATTGATCTGCGGTTCAAACAATCAAGGCTGGAAGAAAAACCCACCATCGACCAATTTGATTTTGCCCATCATGAATCGCGCCAAAAGCAGAAAAGCCGGATATTGAACCTGCTGGATCTTGGATTTATCCAGGCGAAAAAAGACATCATCCTGATCGGAAACCCCGGGACTGGAAAGACCTTTTTATCCAAGTGCTTTGCGTATGCCGCCACTCAGAATGGAATAAAAACCCTTTTTACAACCGCCATGGACATGATCAATCAGCTGGTGGCAGCTGAAAATGACCACACCATGCTCAAAAAGCTTCAGTTCTATCAATCACAGGATCTTCTGGTCTGTGACGAAATCGGTTACCTTCCGCTGGGCAGACAGGGATCAAATTTGTTTTTCCAGGTCATCAGCGGCCGGCATGGTAAAAGGTCCACCATCATAACGACCAACCTGCCGTTTGCCCGCTGGGGAGACATCTTTGACGGAACGACTGTTGCCACAGCAATTGCCGACCGCCTCGTTTACAACTCTGAGATCCTTATCATGGAGGGGGGCAGTTATCGAAAAAGGTGACCATCGGCACAAACAAAAATTTAGCCAGGACTTGGCTCAGGTCTGAACACCCGGCCTTTTGAATCTGGTTTTTACCGGACACGGACTGGTGTGCCCGTTAAAAGGGGTGGCTGGTTATTAAACGGTGATTGTGGCTGGTTTTTATCCCGCTGTTCCCATCCCTTGACTGAACCGGCCGGTCTGGATAAAATTCAAGCATGGCAGACCAGAAGAACCACACCAGGTGCTCAATCCTCTGACATCATTCATGCACCCATGGTTTTTTGATACAAAACAAAACGCACCATTTCCGGAGGAAGAATGAACAAAAGACCCTATTTTATAAGAGCAGAATGGGATGAAGAAGCAAATGTCTGGGTTGCAAGCAGCGAAGACGTCCCAGGCCTTGCTACTGAAAGCGAAACTTTGGAAAATTTGATTCAGAAATTGAAAATAATGATCCCGGAACTACTCGAGGCCAATGGTGAGGATGTTGGATTGGAAACCTCTTTTGAGG
>JAABSS010000208.1 GCA_011390235.1 Desulfotignum sp. | reverse complement strand
GAAGAGGTTGTCGGGACAAGCACCTGGGACAATGTACATCCCGATGATATTGAATTCACACAGGAGTTTTTTGAAAAGATCATGCTCACGCCTGATGCCGTCGGAACGATGGAATGCAGATATCTTTGTAAAGATGGCAGCTACAAATGGATAGAATTTTCAGGAAGCAATCTTTTTCATGATCCTGATATACAAGGACTTTTGGGGAATTATCAGGACATCACCGAGCGTAAGCGGGCGCAAAAAGCGTTGCAGGAAAGTGAAGAAAAATTTCGTCTGGCATTTCATACAAGCCCGGATTCCATCAATCTCAACCGGCTTGAAGACGGAGTATACATTGATATCAATGATGGATTCACCAAACTTATGGGGTATACCCGCCAGGATGTGGTGGGAAAATCCTCCCTTGCACTCAATATCTGGGCCAACCCAGAAGACAGGCAACTGCTGCTCGCCGGGCTTAAAGAACACGGGATTGTTGAAAACCTGGAAGCAGAATTCACCGACAAAAACGGGCAGAATAAAACAGCGCTTATGTCGGCCCGAATATTGCATATCAACGATGAAGATCTCATTCTTTCCATCACCCGGGATATCACTGAGCGCAAGCAAGCAGAAACAGAACGGGAAAAACTCCATGCCCAGCTCCACCAGGCTCAAAAAATGGAATCCATCGGGTCCCTGGCCGGCGGCATTGCCCATGACTTCAACAACCTCTTGTTCCCCATTGTGGGGCTGTCGGAAATGATGCTGGATGATTTTCCTTCCGACAGCATGGAAAGCCAAAACATTCGGCAGATTTTCAAAGCCGGCACCAGGGGCAGAGAACTGGTCCAGCAGATCCTTTCCTTCAGCCAGCACTCAGAATACAAACGCATATCGATCCAGATCCAGAAAATTCTCAAAGAGGTCTTAAAACTCTGCCGCTCCACCATTCCGGCAGATATCACAATTACGCGGAACATCCAAACCAAGTGCGGCCCGGTCATGGCTGACCCCACCCAGATCCACCAGATCGCCATGAACCTGATCACAAATGCTTTTCATGCAGTGGAACCTGCCGGGGGGACCATAACCGTTCAACTCAAAGAGACCGATTTCATTCACCAAGATAATCCGTCAGTTCACCTGGCATCCGGACGGTATGCAGTTCTGAAGGTAACCGATACCGGCACCGGCATCAATCCTGCTGTCATGAACAAGATTTTCGATCCCTATTTCACAACCAAGGAAGAAGGAAAGGGCACCGGCCTTGGCCTGGCAACCGTATACGGTATTGTAAAAGCCCATGGAGGGGACATCAGGGTTCATAGTGAGGCGGGAAAAGGGTCTTCCTTTCATGTCTATCTGCCGGTGTTGGAAAAAACAACGGCTGTTGTTCCTGAAAATCAGCAGCAAGCACTTCCCACAGGCACGGAACATATCCTGCTGGTGGATGATGAAAGGGCTATTGTTCACCTTGAAAAGCAAATGCTTGAACGACTGGGATACCGCGTCACCAGCTTTACCAGCAGCGTAGATGCCTTGGCAGCATTCAGGCCCGATCCATCCTGCTTTGATCTGATCATAACCGATATGAATATGCCGCATATGAATGGCATGCAGCTGGCCAAAGAACTGATTGCCATCACGCCGGATATTCCCATCATCATCTGTACCGGATTCAGTGAAAGGATCAACAAAGAAAATGCCGCAGCCAATGGGATAAAGGGACTTTTGATGAAACCGGTGACCCAAGCCCAGATGGCCCGGACAATCAGAAAGGTGCTGGAGGGAAAACAAACAGAAGGAGTGGTTTAAGAAGTTGCTGCAGATGACGGATCGAGAGGTCAAAAAACAGCCCGGTCAAGTTGAAAACATCTGTCCACAAAGCTGGAACTGCAAAAGAAGAACTGCGGAATTCGCTGTAGAATATAGCCACCGGTTGAAGGAACCTTGCTGATGCACTTGCTCAACAGCAGCGGTCCGCCAGAACCATTGAGGCTTCCTCAAAAACTCGGCGAGCCGGAAAACCGCTGGAGTGGCTCTGGATCAGATGATTCCTTTATATGAGGACGAGCATTTTAAATATTTATAGATGACTTTTCTAAAAAATAATTGTAAAAGCATATGCCATGAACCGTTCTGCTGTCATATTTTCCATTTTGTTTTCCGTCTTGGTTTTTTTAGGGCCGGCAGACCGGGAAGCGACTGCAAACCTGCTGCCCAAAATGCGGATTTCCGTGGAAAATACGGCATCTCATTTTCAGACTCAGGCGGTAGAACGATTTGCAGAACAGTTGAAAACCGCCCTTGACGGACGTATCGATGTCCATTTTTTTTCAAATGCCCGGATGTTCAGAGACGTGGATGTTATACGGGCACTGGGCCAAGGTAAGGTGGAAATGGCCGTTCCCGGCACCTGGCATATCACCCGGTATGTACCGGATGTCGGTGTGTTTCTGTTGCCAGTTTTTTACGGCAGAAGCGCCCAGGATATTTACAGTATCCTGGACAGCCCCATGGGAAAAGATCTCAATGCGCGCATCGAAAAAGCCCTGAATTTCAAAGTGATCGGTGGATGGATTGATCTCGGTTATGCTCATTTGTTCGGTATTCAACGGCAGATAAGGCAGCATGAAGACATATCCGGGCTTCGGATACGGGTGGCTGGCGGTATTGCCAACAAACTGAGAATCCAGGGGCTGGGGGGTAATCCTATGATCATTCCCTGGCCGGATCTGCCTGAACATATCCAGCAGGGCCGGGTTGATGCCGTGCTGACCACCTATGAAACCGTTCAAAGTGCAAAATTGTGGGAAATGGGTGTGACATCTGTGTTCGAAGACCGGCAGTACTTTCCCCAATATATTCCGCTGGTGCGCAACTCTTTCTGGAACCGGCTGCCGAATGAGATCCAGGAGATTATCATGGATACCTGGAAAAAAAACATCGATGATTCCCGCACCTTGGCTGCCGACTCCCAGCAGCAGGCCAAAGCGCAGCTCATAGAAAACAAGGTCTCGGTTTTTGTACCAGAGCCCGAACAGATGGAAACCTGGCGGAACCGGCTCCTGCCGTTGCAGGATGGGTTCGTTGATCAGCTGGGCATCGATCCGGTACTGTTCAGGCAGATTGAACAGGTGCTGTCAGAACAATGACCCATATAAATACCGGCCTTTTCCAGGACCGTCTGTTCAAGCCGATCATGGTACTGATCTGTATCCTTGCAGTTTTCTTTCTCGGGCTGAGCGCAGCTTCGATCCTGAGAAACCGGTATCACCATATCAATGAATCGATCACCAGATCAATGACCCAGGCCCGGTTGGCGGGGGAAAACATTG
>JAABSS010000207.1 GCA_011390235.1 Desulfotignum sp. | reverse complement strand
CCTCCATGATCAAAAGCCAGGTGGACAAGGACGAGATTATCAGCCCGGACACCATCGCGTTTATCAAACAGGAGATCACCTATCTGCCACAAATCAAGGATATTGTCTTCACCCATGCAGATGGAGACAAAGAATTGCGTATCCGGGAAACAGGCCTGCCTTACACGCTGTCATCTTTTGACCAGTTTCGTTCCGCCTGGCTGGAATCTGCCATTGAAACAGTGCCTTCAGGTGATGGGCCTGCCCTGATTCTTTTGAGTCGGCGCGTGGAAAACCGTCAAAATACTTTTATCGGCGTGCTTACCGCCGTCATCGATACCGGTTTTTTTTATAACCAATATGAAGATGACCTGCATCTGGATGCAGGCGGTTTGGCCCTGTTTGATAGCCAGGGCCTGTTAATGGCCAGCTGGTTCAATCACCCGGATATCAAGACACATCTTTTGTCATCG
>JAABSS010000206.1 GCA_011390235.1 Desulfotignum sp. | reverse complement strand
AGCCCAATGCATGGGATGCGGATTCTGTGCCCAGGCCTGCCCCGTGGATGCGGTCACCCTGAAAGAAAGGAGCGCATAAAAAAGACATTTCAATTCAACCAGTGATATTGTATAACCGGCTTTTCTTTTAATAACAGTTACATGTACAGTGAGCACCATGGAAATAAACGGGAACCTTGCATATGGTATATTCTCCCTGTTGTCAGGGGTAATCAGCACAGGTCTTGCTGTTTATCTGGACCCTTTCTGGCGCAGATTCAGTGCCCGGCAGCTCATGCTGCTTACAGCAGCCAGTGCCATGTGGAGTATGACCTATGCCATGGAGCTGTTAAGCGCTGATTTTTCGGTCAAACTGTTCTGGGTCAATCTGGAATATGTGGGAAGTGCCTGGATCGGCATGCTGGTGTTTAAATTCATTCTTTCCATTTCCGGCAGAACCAGATGGCTGACCCCCTTCAGCACGCTGCTTCTCTGCCTGGTTCCGGCAGCAACCCTTATGCTGGTATTTACCAATGATATACACGGTCTGATGTGGCAGCAGGCCTGGACAAAAAATATTTCAGGCATGGAGGCGCTTTTCTATCACAGGGGAACCGGGTTCTGGATTTTTCTTGTTTTTTCCTACGCCCTTCTTTTTTGGGCTACCCTTATCCTGATACACGCTGTTTTAGTTTCTGCCCGGCACCATTTCCGCAGACAATTGAAAATCATTCTGCTGGGCATCATGGTTCCCTGGGTCTGCAATATTGTGTATATTTTTAGATTCCCGCTTTTGCAGGGTATTGATCTGACCCCTTTTGCCTTTATGATCACAGGACTTTTCTTTGTCTGGGCACTGATACGCTACCAGCTGCTGCATCTTATTCCCCTGGCCCGGGAAGCTGCCATGGACAGCATGGGAGATCCGGTGGTGGTGCTTGACATGGCAGACCGGGTGGTGGAAGTCAACCAGGCCTGCTCCAGGGTGTTTGAAATCAAACATTTTGTACCCGGGATGCAGTATGCCGATGAACTGTTTCCCGATCTTTTCAGTCTTGTGGACCAGCACCGTGCCCATGCCCCTGCCTCCTTTGAAGCCGCTTTTGCGGCAAAAGGAAATCCGCATCACTGGCACCTTTCGATTTCTGCGCTTACCGGCACAAACCAGGCCCAGAAAGGCTGGCTGATTGTTTTCCGTAACATCACGGAACAAAAACAGACCGAAGCGGCCCTGCGCCAGACACGGGACTATGTCAAAAGCATCATCAATTCCATGCCCTCCATCCTTATCGGCGTGGATGACAAGGGTGTGGTAACCCAGTGGAATCTGGAAGCTGAAAAAATGACCGGCATCCCTGCAGATCAGGCCAGGAAACGATTTTTTTCCACAGTCTTCCCTCAGGGTGCGCAAATTGTTCCCACCATTTTAACCGCTGTTGATACCCGACAGGTCCAGAAAAAAGAAAAAACCACCCTGGTACTGAACAACCGGACCTGTATCACGGATATAACCATTTATCCCATCCTGTCAGATACTCTGCCAGGGGCTGTACTCCGGGTTGACGACATCAGTGAGCGGGCCAAAATGGAAGAAATGATGGTCCATTCGGAAAAAATGATTTCCGTGGGGGGACTGGCTGCAGGCATGGCCCATGAAATCAACAACCCCCTTGCCGGCATGCTCCAGATAATCCAGGTGATCCGGAACCGGCTGTCCAGACCCCTGCCTGCCAACCTTGAAACAGCGGCCCGGCATGATCTTGATCTGGATAAGGTTTCAGCCTACATGACAGACCGGGAGATTTTCCATCTTATGGAACAGGCCATAGCCGTGGGAAAGCGGGCAGCAGCCATTGTCCAGAACATGCTGTCCTTCAGCCGGAAAAGTGACAGCCTCCGGTCCAGCCATTTTCTTTCGGAAACCATGGATGCCACCCTGGAGCTTGTAAAAAATGATTTCAACCTGAAAAAACAGTATGATATTCTGGCGGTTGACATTGTTACCAGAAAAGATGCAGACCTGCCGCCGGTACCCTGTGAAAAGACCAAAATTCAGCAGGTATTTTTCAATATCCTGAAAAACGGGGTGGAGGCCATGTCCGAGGCCCGGACCCCCGATCCCAGGTTTGAAATACGGTACTTCTTAGAAGACAATATGGCAGGGGTGGAGATCCGGGACAACGGTCCGGGCATCCCCGATGATATCAGAAAACGGATATTTGAACCATTTTTCACCACCAAGGAAGTGGGTATCGGCAGCGGACTCGGACTTTCGGTCTCCTACTTCATCATCACGGAAAACCATGGCGGTAAAATGGGGGTGACATCATCACCAGGCATCGGTACGGCCTTTTTTGTCAAGCTGCCCCTGTCCTGCTCCTGCCCAGAGCCCCTGCCCTAAATGAAAAGAAAGGAGCCATGGATATATGCATCAAAGATATTTTGAGCCGGTATCCGAATGTGCCGCCGGGTTTTACCACACCTCGGGATAGGCCACATCCACAAATTTTTCTTCCATCATGTGCTTGTGGCCCCTCTCCATGGCTGCCAGATCCATGAACACGGATTTTAATCCTGGATCAGTGCAGTTTTCAGCAAGAGCCATATATTTTTTCATGGCGATTTCCTCATTTTTCATGGCCAGGCCGATGGCATTCTTAAGGTCCATATCTGCAGTGACTTTCGGCATTTCAATAGTTTCAGATACATGGAAGTCCTTGTCAAAATCAAAATTCCCGGTATCCACTTTTTTCTGGTCCAGAATATCGGTGAGGATCTGTTCATGCTTGGCTTCTTCTTCGGCAAAACCTGCAAACACGCCCTTGAGATAATTATCTTTGATCCGCTGGGAAACCTGTTCGTAAAAATTTTTTGCATCAATCTCACTTTGGATGGCATCGGAAATTGCTGCGCGGTATGCATCTAAATCCATAAAATCCTCCGTACGCTTATAAGGTTATTTTCAAGGCAGCGGCGTTGCTGTATAGGCAACTCCTGCCTCTTCAGATCCATAGGGAGCCAGTTTTCTGTCCGCAGACATATCCGATACAAGATCTGGATTCAACAGCATGGATTTTCCGGACAGCACCAGATCTGCATCCTCCAACGCCTGTTCTGCTGTTTTTTTATCATAAATTTTTCCGCAGATCAGCAGGGGAAGGTCTGTGGCATCCCGGGTGATGCCTGCCATGGTTTTGTCAGTATTGAAGGCGGGCCGGGAAAAATCATAGGTGGAAACGGAAATCGCATCAATGGGCTCCTGTGAAAACAGCTGAATCATCTGCTGCCATTCTGCAGCATCGGAAAACAAAGACACGTCCATATCGGCAATGCCCCAGTTGGAAACCCGCACCAGCAGAAGCCGGTCACCAGGAATCTGCGGCCGTACCGCCTGGATCACCTCATGGACAAACCGGAACCGGTTTTCCATGGATCCGCCATAGGCATCAATTCTCCGGTTGGCGTAGGTGGACAGAAACTGGTTGAGCAGATACCCGTGGGCACAATGCAGCTCCAGGCCGTCAAACCCGGCTGCCATAACCCCTTTGGCGGTTTCCACAAACCCGTTGATCACATGGTCCATATCAAACCGGCTCATCTGCTCCGGCACAGGATATGGTGCACCGGTCATGGGATTTTCCTGCATCGGGGCCACCGGACTGGGGGCAATTACCCGGTTGGCCGGGTTGATCCCCTCATAGGCCATGCGGCCGCAGTGAAATACCTGGCACACAGACACAGCACCGTGACTGCGGATCTTTTCTGTCACATTTTTCCAGGCATCCACCTGGTTCTGGTTCAATATCCTGG
>JAABSS010000205.1 GCA_011390235.1 Desulfotignum sp. | reverse complement strand
AAATGATGCATTCACCCCTGTTGATATCAGGTCCCTTGACAGTTTTGATGCAGAAATAATGCAAAGAAATGATAATACAGATCCGGATTATGACCGCTTCACCCTGCTGTTTGATCCATCACAATTTGAAACTGGCAAATCAGAAGAATTCAAAGCCCTTTATTCAGTGGAAGACAAGAAAAAAGATGATCCGTTCAAACCATTATTTGCCATAAAACAAAAACCCGGGGCAGTTCAGAAATCCGCAACTGCCAACAAGGAATCCGGCAGTCACGAACGTGATTCGGAACAGGTTATTTCCACTTCCCTGGAAGACACGGCAGCTGAGAAGGGATTTGCCAGAGGGTATGAGGAGGGACTGGAAAAGGGGCGTGCTGACGGGTATGAAAAGGGGTTTGAAAAAGGCCGGAAAGAAGGACTTGCCCGGGGCCAGGAAGAAGGATTTGCCAAAGGAGAAGCAGACGGATTTGCCAAGGGGGAGGCAGAGGGATTTAAAAAAGGAGAAAAAGCCGCCGAAAAAGAGGCGGCAGATGTTTTAAATACCCTGCGCCAATCCCTGTCAGCCGTGGATACGGCCCTGGACGATGTGGTGGATGCCCATGAACAGCAGCTTATGGAGCTGGTGTTCAAAATCGCCCAAAAAGCGGTTCACGCCAGCCTGGATACCAAAGATGATATCGTGCGTCTGTCTGTTCTGGATGCCCTGAAAACGCTTTCTCAGCCACAGGAAATAGAATTGAGTGTCAATCCGGAAGACTACGAATACATTGAAATGGTCAAGGACGGTTTTTTTGAGGCAGTGGAGTCCCTCCACCATGTGGCGGTAAAATCCGATCCCATGGTCCGCCGGGGGGGCTGCCGTATCGAAACAGACACCGCTTCGGTATCAACAGACCCGGAAGCCAAACTGCAGGCTGTTTATGAAGCAGTGAAAAATGCTGACAGGTCATAAAATGAACCATTTATCCCGCAGTGATTTTACAAAATACTTCAGCAAAATAGACCAGACGACAACGGTTTGTCCGGAAGGCCGGGTCTCCCAGGTGGTGGGCCTGATCGCCCAGGGAGACAGCCTGGGGCTTGGTATCGGCAGTTTGTGCAGTATTCTGACAGACCAGGGAGAAGAGGTCCAGGCCGAGGTTGTGGGTTTCAAAAAACAAAAAGCCCTGCTCATGCCCTATGGGGATATCAGGGGGGTGCGCATGGGCAGCCGTATTATACCGGTATCTGCTTCTCCCATGGTGGGGGTGTCGGACCAGATGCTGGGCCGGGTGCTTGACGGCATGGGAAATCCCCTGGACGGCAAAGGCAGTATCGTGCCGTCAGCCCGATATTATCTTTATGGAAAACCCATCGGCCCTCTGGAGCGTCAATCCATTAAAGAACCCCTGGATGTGGGGGTGGCAGCCATCAACAGCATGATCACCCTTGGCAAAGGGCAGCGGGTGGCCATCATGGCCGGTTCCGGGGTGGGAAAAAGCGTGCTCATGGGGATGATGACCCGGCATACCGCAGCTGATGTGGTGGTGATCGGCCTTATCGGTGAACGGGGACGTGAGGTAAAGGATTTTGTGGAAGAAACCCTGAAAGGCGAGGGCATGAAACGGTCCGTGGTGGTGGCTGCCACATCTGATATGCCGCCGCTGGTCAGAATGCGGGGGGCGTATCTGGCCACAACCATTGCAGAATATTTCCGGGACCAGGGCAAAAATGTCCTGCTCATGGTGGATTCCATTACCCGGTTTGCCATGTCATCCCGGGATGTGGGTCTGGCTGCCGGCGAACCTCCCACCACAAGGGGATATACCCCCTCGTTTTTTGTTAAGATACCGGTGCTGCTGGAACGGGCCGGCAATATTGAAAACAGCGGTTCCATCACAGGCATCTACACGGTTCTGGTGGAAGGAGATGATCTGAATGACCCTGTGGGAGATACGGTCCGGTCCATAGTGGATGGACATATTGTGTTGTCCAGGGATTTGGCCAACAAGGGCCATTATCCGGCCATCGATGTCATGGCCAGCGTGTCCAGGGTGATGCAGGATGTCTGTGCAAAAGAGCATCTGGCAATCTCTCAGAAGGCGGTGAATCTCATGGCATCCTATAAAAATGCAGAAGACATGATTACCATCGGTGCCTATGTACAGGGATCGGATCCGGATGTGGATCAGGCAATAAAGCAAATGCCGGGAATCAACAATGTGCTGTGCCAGGACATGTTTGTAAAAAAAGACCTGCCGTCCAGTGTTACAGCATTGAAAACCGCAGTGGAGAACAAAAAACAATAAGGGCACTATATGAAACGGTTTTCCTTCAGACTCCAGAGCCTGCTCAACTACAAAGGGTACCTTGAACGGCTTGCCCGGCAGGAAACAGCAAAAGCCCGCCTGGATATTGTTGATTGCGACAAACAGATAGCCCAACTGAAACAAAAGCTGGCTGTGTCTGGAAAACAGATGGACAATAAGATACGCAAAGGCATCTGTGCCAGAGAATTCAAACAGCACCAGGATTTTCTTGCAGCCATGCATACAGGGATGGAGGAAGAAAAAAACCGGAAACACCACCTGGAAAAAATCTGGGAAGAAAAACAAAACCTTTTGAAAAAAAGAAGCATTGAAAAAAAATCCATGGACCATCTGCGGGAAAAACAGGCCCGGGAATATGGACAAAAGATGTTGAAAACAGAACAAAAAGAACTGGATGAAATCAGTACATTGAAGACAGCAAGGGGTATCAGCCATGACACAGAATAAAAAAATCCTCTTGTTTGCCGGACTGATGCTTTTGATTTCCGGTATTGCGGGAATACCCCAAAAATTTGCACCGCGCTTTATGGACTGCATTTTTGAGACCAGCGGTGTTTCACTGGTATTTTCCCAGGATGACCAGGACACAGATGCCCCTGAAACACAAAACAACGATGACAGTGCGGCACAGGAAACCCCTGACCCTGCCAAGGTGATGTTTCGGGGCCTTGAAGAAAAAAAACAGGCCATTGCGGAACAGCGCAAACTGTTGGAACAGGAAAAAAAAGAACTCCGGCGGTATGAAAACCAGATAGATGAAAAACTGGCTGCCCTTGAGGTCATGAAAGAACAGATCCAGAATGATCTGGCCCTGCTGGATGAAAAAAAGAGCCAGAAAGAACAGCAGGAAGAAGCTGCCTATGAAGCCAAACTGAACCGGCTGGTGAAAATGTATGCCGGCATGAAACCCAAGGATGCTGCCCAGATTGTGGATGAAATGACACTGGAAGTCGCCCGGGAAATATTTTTACGGATGCGTGAAACATCCGCATCCCAGATTCTGAGCTTTGTGGATTCCCAGAAAGCCGCCAAAATAAGTGAACGCCTTGCCTTTAAAAACAGATAGTGTTTGTCCCTTTTCCCCTTCTCCCTTCCCGCATCTTTCCACAGTCCCATTTTAAAAAAACAAAAAATACCAACAAAAGTACCCATGTGCCCCTGGTGTTATATTTTCCGGATGAATGATTTGCTGATCCTCTGGGTAATATTTTCCCCTGTCTGGAAAACCGGTTGGGAATAAACTGCCGGAAGCGGGCTGCCTCATGGAAAAAATCAGAGCATAAAATTTGTAACGCATTGATATAAAAGACCTTATTCAAAAAATTGAAAACTGGCATAAACCTTGCTGAGTTGTCTGTTAAACAATTTTATTATGAAAGGTGCCTGATGAACTTGAATTTTGCCGACATAAACCAGATGTTTTTACAAATGGCCAAACCGTCTGGAGGCAAAAATACAAATTTTTTATCAAAGCTTGCGTCAG
>JAABSS010000204.1 GCA_011390235.1 Desulfotignum sp. | reverse complement strand
GGCGGCATTGAGAATGACCTTGGGGGTGACGATTTTATACACCCCGTCCTTGAGAATGCCTACCTTTTTGTCATCAAACACATACAGGGCTGTGCTGTTTTTCCACACTGTAATATGGGCGGCAGCTTCCACTTTGTCCGCCAGCATTTTCCCGATATCCATGCCCCGCATGCCGGCATGGGAATCTTCCACCGACCCGAAAAATTTGTGGGTCTGCAGCACCAGCTTGCCCCCGAGTGCATCCTTATCATCCACCAGGATGGCGCTCACCCCGTGTTCCTCCAGCTGAAGGGCTGCGGACAGCCCCCCCGGGCCCCCGCCAATGATGAGCAAGTCCGTGGTCAGGTGTTCAATATCTGAAATCGGAGGGATCTCCTCTACCTCCGGCAGCCGTGGCAAACCTTCCACACTTTCCACGATCATGTTTTCCGTCACCCGGGTCATGCAGGCCTTGACCGGGATCCCGTTGGCAATCACCATGCACTGGGCGCACTGGCCATTGGCGCAGAAAATGCCCTGGGCTGATCCATCCTTGTGGTGGTGACCGAAAATTTTGATGTCATTGGCAAACAGGGCTGATGAGATCATCTCATTTTCCCGGGCAGATAACTTTGTTTTATTCCAGTAGAACGGCACTTCTTTGATCTCAGGTACCGTCAATACCGGGTGCTTTTCTATTCTGTTACGGGTCATATACCCTCCTGAATGAGTAAATTATACAGGAATCTATCATTAGTCAAAAGTCATACTCAATTTTTAATGGTTAAACCATTTGATTGGCTTTGTCAATCTTTTTTATAACGGGGTTGTTCCAGGTAAAAGGGCATCAAAGATACCGGACAAGGCTCTCGCCAGGGGGCGGATTTTCAGCACTGCTTTCGGGTGTCAGGCGGCGACATGTTTATAGATTCAGAAAAAGTCGAAATTTTTGTATGTGAATGTCTTGTTGATTCCGTTATCATTATTGAGTTTTGGAGATTTTGAAGCTGAATAAATTTATGATACCATTGCAAGCATAAACCTGATACTATTTTTTTTTCAATCAGTGAAATATAAATTTGGGGAAAAAAGCAATTACATGGATATTTTTGAAAAAATACATAGACACGGTCTGCTGCTTGACGGTGGCATGGGATCGATTCTGATCGGTCATGGACTGGCAGGAAATGAAGCGGCGGAATCCTGGAACATCCGGCATCCGGAGATTATCCGGCAGATTCACGCGGACTATATTGCTGCCGGGGCCGATGTGGTCACGGCAAACACTTACGGGGCATCATTGTACAAGCTTGAGAAAATGGGGGCGGACCAGGACTATGAACGCATCAACACAGAAGGGGTCCGGCTGGCAAGGACAGCCTGTGGGCGGGATCAATATGTGGCCGGTGACATGGGTGCAATGGGTGATATGCTGGCACCTGCCGGGCCGGTTTCCTTTGAGGAGATGAAGGACAATTTTTCCCGTCAGGCCCAGATATTGGAAGAAGAGGGGGTTGATCTGTTTCTTATCGAAACCGTTTTTGATCTCAATGCCGGCCTCTGTGCTGTCCAGGCCATCCAGACTGTTTCGGACAAACCGATTTTCTGTTCAATGACCTTTAAAGAAACCCCGAAAGGGTTTTTCACAATCTTTGGGAATACGCCGGAACACAGTATGAAAACCCTTGCAGATAAAGGGGTGGCTGCGGTGGGCGCCAATTGTTCCCTGGACAGCACCGATATGGTCCGACTGGCGGCGCAGATCCGCAAATGTGTTGATATCCCGGTGCTGATTCAACCCAATGCCGGGATGCCCCAAGCCACAGCAGACAACCAGGCATGTTATCCGGAAACCGATGACCTGTTTGCCGGCAACATGAAAAAAATTCGGGAATTAGGGGTTGAAATCATTGGCGGTTGCTGCGGCACCACACCGGAAACAATCCGGAAAATGCATCAAGGCATATTCAGGGCGTAAAAAATGGATGTCGATCCATTGCATTGCATTTCCGGCCATCTCTTGCGGCGTTACAGGTATTTTTCCCGGCAGGCGGCCCGGATTGCTGCTTTTGTCTGTCAGGGGCCGGTGTATACGTCTTTGATGATATATTTTTATCTGTTCAGTGACAAAATGGCAGCCGGCTGAAGGGCGGCGTTTGAGAATCGCGGTATTACCTGACTCTTTTGTGTTTTTTGGGTCCGCGCTTTTTTTCCGGCCGGGTTCGGGCGGTAACAATGTCTTTCTGCCGCTGTTTTTTGGCTGGATCCTTTTCCACAAACAAAGGTTTGCCGGTGAAGGAATCCTGGCCGGTATAATACATGAGCGTGGAAAAGGTGGACGGGGTGGGGGTGAAAATCTGGACCTGCTCAGGATGGGTTTTGAGGTTTTCACTGATAAACCGTTTCAGGGCCGCCATCTCTTTTTGGGTGCATCCGGGGTGGGCTGCCATGAAATAATAGGTTAAAAACTGGGGCTTGCCGCATGCAGCAGATATGTTGTCAAAGGCGGACTTGAAGGCCAGCAGATCGTTGATGGTCTGTTTGCCCATATGGTGAAGCACCTGTTTTTCACTGTGTTCCGGTGCTACCTTCAGCTGGCCGGACACATGGTCTGTCACCAGTTTTTTCAAGAACGCGCTGCCGTGTTTTTTGTCCTGCATGATCAGGTCATACCGAATCCCGGAGTTGACAAACACCTTTTTGATGCCGGGCAGGGCGGTGAGTTTTTCCAGCAGATCCAGGTACCGGGAATGGTCCGGCTGCAGGGTTTTGCAGATTTCAGGAAACAGGCAGCTTTTGTCCCGGCAGGCCCCGTGTGATAATTTTTTGGGGCACTCATACCCGTACATGTTGGCGGTGGGTCCCCCCAGATCCATGATGTTTCCTTTAAAATCCGGATGGGCTGTGAACTGACGGGCCTGCCGGAGAATGGATGCCGTGCTCCGGCACTGGATCGTCCGGCCCTGGTGCACTGTGATGGCGCAGAACCGGCATTCACCGTAACACCCGTAATGGGTGGGAATGGCAAACCGGATGGTGTCCAGGGCCCGCACCGGTCCCATCTCCCGATAAAAAGGGTGCACATCATGTTCATAATCCAGGTCATGGATCTGATCCATCTGGGCTGTGGTGGACACGGGTGCCGGCGGGTTCAGTACCAGGTACCGGTCCTGGTGGGCCTGGCACAGTTGTTGTCCGGTGACAGGATCGGTGTTGCGGTAAAATACGGTAAACGCGTCGATATACGCCTGTCTGTTTTGGGCAACTGTTTCAAAAGAGGGCAGTTCCAACCCGGTTTTTTTTCCGGCAATATAGGCGATCCCCGGAATATGGTCAAAGGACTGTCCCTGTTTCAATGCCCGGGCAAGGGCGGCAATCGTGGCATGTCCCATGCCGAACACCAGAAAGTCGGCTCTGGCATCAAACAGAATGGACCGCCGGATTTTGTCGGACCAGAAGTCATAATGGGCCATGCGCCGCAGGCTGGCTTCGATGCCGCCGATCACAATGGGGGCAGCGGGTTTGCCGAACCGCCGGATCAGATTGGCATAGGCGATGACCGCCCGGTCCGGTCTTCGGTCGTTCACATGTCCCGGGGTATAGTCATCCTTCTGCCGCCATTTTTTTAAGGCAGTATAGTTGGCCACCATGGAATCCACGGCCCCGGCCGTAACTCCCCAGAAAAGAGATGGACGACCTAAGCGCAGGATATCTTCAGGGGTTTCCAGGTTTGGCTGGGCAATGATCCCGACCCTGAATCCCTGGTCCAAAAGCACCTTTCCGATCATGCTTACACCCATGAAAGGCGAGTCGATATAGGTGTC
>JAABSS010000203.1 GCA_011390235.1 Desulfotignum sp. | reverse complement strand
GATACAAAAGGACCAGATTATGCCCGGCAAATGCCAGGACCATGAACAAAAGGTTGGTGGCGGATGCCAGCAGTGCACCCAGAAACAGAATGCGGATCACCCCGTAGCGGATGGAGAGAATACCGCCGGCAAACCCGCCGGCAAGGGTCATGAAAAGCCCGAATGTTTTCACCACACTGGCGATCTGGGTTTTGGAAAACCCCAGATCCTGATAAAAAACATTGGATATGACCCCCAGAACAATATCGGATATCCGGTACAGACCAATGAGTGCCAGGATCAGCCAGGCAAGGGAAAGCCTGTATCTGCTGAAAAAATCCAGTACAGGGGCCACG
>JAABSS010000202.1 GCA_011390235.1 Desulfotignum sp. | reverse complement strand
TATTATTATGCCTGGTGCAATGACGTGGTTCATACCACGGATGACAAAGCGCTGAAAGCAGATACTGCTGCCATGGTGGAAGTGCTCACCCCGGTGGTCAAGGGCTATATCACGGACAAGGCCCTGGAGGTATGCTCCCACGGGATCCAGGTTTACGGGGGATACGGGTATGTCAGTGAATATCCGGTGGAGCAGCTCATGCGGGATGCCCGGATTTTCATGATATATGAAGGCACCAACGGAATCCAGGCCATGGACCTTCTGGGCAGAAAACTATCCATGAACCAGGGCAGGGCCTTCCAGTATTTTATCAGCTGCATGAAAAAAACCATACATGAATTTTCCGGTGTTTCGGGGGTGGAAGATCTGT
>JAABSS010000201.1 GCA_011390235.1 Desulfotignum sp. | reverse complement strand
CTGGGCAGGCGTACGCCTCCGATCTCCTGCACGGAATCCTCTCCTTTGATGGCCCCGTAATACCCTACAATACCCAGTAACAGGGTTATCACTGCGACAACCCCGAATCCCAGCATCAATTTGGTTCCCAATTTCATTTGCTTACCCATTGTTTTCCTCCTTATGCCTTTTTTTTTATTACCGGTGCAGACTCAATCATTTTTATGCCGAATTTCAAGCCGCAGATCCACCATAGGGATCACGTTTCCCCCAGCAACTGAATCTCCTTTGCACTCAGGACCCTGTCAATATCCAGAAGAATTTTCACCCCTTTATCAATTTTGGCCATCCCCAGGATATAATCCGTGTTAAGGCTTGTTCCGAATGAGGGTGCATTTTCAATTTCCTCTTCTTTGATGTTAAGGACTTCGGACACCGCATCCACCACAATGCCGATCTGGATGGTCATGTCATCGGAATCGATTTCCACCACAATGATGCAGGTACGGTCGGTGTAATCAATTGACGGCATTCCGAATTTGAGCCGCAGGTCGATGACCGGTATCACCTTTCCCCGCAGGTTGATCACCCCTTTGACGAAATCAGGGGTCCTGGGCACCGAGGTAATGGCCATCATCCCGATGATCTCCTTGACCTTGAGAATACCGATACCGTATTCTTCATCCGCCAGGGTGAAGGTCAGGTATTTGCCCGTCTTCAGGGTGGTGGACTGAATCGCCTGGTTTAATGTGTCTTGTGTTTCAGTCATCTTTGTTCTCCTTGTATTTTTTCTTCCTGCATTTTGTTTCTCCCTGCATTTTACTGCACAATCATTTTACTGCACAATCATTTTGTTCAAGACCTCACACAGGTCCTCGTATTGATCATCCATAAAGGTGAAATACCTGGGAAAAAATCTGTGAACAATGGCTGAAATTTTCCGGTTGTTTTTTTGGGGCAGTACCATCACGATTTTTTTGTCCTGAAAGATATGTTTTTTTTCATACAGGTCATCCAGGTGGTCTTCATTGTCTGTAAACAAAACAATAATGAGATTTTCCATATATGGTTTTGTCTGGTTTATTTCAGTGACACAGGAGGTAACACTTCGGCAAACATGCAATTTAATACCGGGCAGTCGTTTCTGGATGACTTTTAAAAAAAGCCTGCCTTTTTCTCCTGAACTGCGGTCTACAAATAAAATAATTTTTTTCATCGGCTCTCTGGTACGTTTTGGTAACCTGGTTTAACAAAAAACGCCATTCCTTCACCATAAGTCAATCAAGTTTCATGCCAGCATGAAAAAATTTTAATTATACTTATATTTCAAATGGTTAAAGAAAAAGACTTATCAGTACTCTTTGTCATAAAAATATGACATTTTTTTTCAATATCAGAGAATAAATGCTTGAAAAGCTTATTTGAAAGGACTTATAGAAAAAAAACTTGCTTGTCACAAAAATATGACATTCACAAAAATGTGACATTGCAGCATATAAAACTGCGCAGGACAATCCATTGCAGCAAGGCAGTCAACTTGATGCCTGGTCAATATCCATTATATGACCTTATTTATTCAATATCTCACGTATCTGGCTGAACCGGTTTTCCAATTGTGGCATTAATCTGTTCAATTCCATCATATCACCTGCATTACCGGCATTTTCCATGGCCATGGCGCTGTCATGGAAGGCCATGGCGGTGATATTTGCCGCAGCGCCTTTGATTTTATGGGCCTGGGCTCTGGCTTGCTGCACCTGGTTCTGCTGCACAAGGTCCCGGAGAATGCTTACCTGCCCGGGCATATCTTCCAGGAATCCGGTGATGATCATGTTTGCCAGGTCCTCATCACCCATCATCCGATGGACAAATGCGCTTCGGTCAAATATATCAGACAGGCCATGCGGTTCCTGCAGAGATGTTTTCGGATCTTGCGTGTCTGCATCCGGACGGGATTCCGCCTTCAGCCATTTTTCCAGCTTACCGGCCAGGGCTTCCGGCGCAACCGGTTTGGAAAGGTAGTCGTTCATGCCGGCTTCCAGGCATTTTTCCCGGTCTCCGGCCATGGCATGGGCGGTCATGGCGATCACGGGCACGGTGTGATTGCGGACAGCGGATCCGGGGTCCCGGATTTGCCGGGTGGCCTCCAGTCCATCCATCTCCGGCATTTGCACATCCATGAGTACCAGGTCGTAGGGGATCTGCTCCAGGGCCTTGAGCGCTTGGGCACCGTTTGCCACGACATCTGCCCACAGGCCGAGCTTGTTGAGGATGCCCATGGCCACCTGCTGGTTGGTGATGTTGTCTTCAGCCAGCAGGATACGCACGTTGGCGCGGCGCAGCTCCCGGACCCTGTGGCGGGTCATGATCGGTTTTTTGCTGTACGCCACCTGTCCGGAGAATACGGCAGCCAGGCTGTCGAACAATTCGGATTGGCGCACGGGCTTGGTGAGATAGGCAGCGAAGCCGATCTCCGCAAGACGTGTAACGTCCCCCCGCTCCCCCAGGGATGTCAGCATCAAAAGGCGGGTGTCGTGCAACGCCGTATCGGCACGAATGGCCCGCCCCAGCGTCTCACCATCCATGCCCGGCATCTGCATGTCAAGCACGGCCACAACAAAGGGGTCGCCCGCGTCCATGGCCTGGCGCAACAGGCCCAGGCCTGTTGCCCCGTCGGGTGCTTCGCCGCAGCGTGCACCCCAGGCCGTAAACTGCATACGGAGAATTTCCCGGTTGGTGGCATTGTCATCAACGATGAGAATGCGCGCACCGCTGATGCCCGCCTGCAGCAGACCTGCCGGCATGGTTCGCCCACGTTCCCGGGCGTGCTCCGGCTGTTTGCCCAGGCAGACAGTGAACCAGAACTCGGTGCCGCAGCCTTCCACGCCTGCCTGAAGCGGTGCTGCAGGGCTGTTCACCCCGATCTCTCCCCCCATGGCCTCGGCCAGCTGTTTCGAAATAACCAGCCCCAGGCCGGTACCGCCGTACTGGCGCGTAGTCGATGCATCCACCTGTGAGAATTTTTGAAACAGCGCATCCTGTTTGTCCGCAGGGATACCGATCCCTGTGTCACGCACGGAGAAACGGATCAGGACGTCTGTCTTTGTTTCTTTTTCGATGCTTGCGCGCACAGCCACTTCCCCCTTCTGGGTAAACTTGACAGCATTCCCGGTAAGGTTTACCAGAATCTGGCGCAAACGGCCGGGGTCACCCACAAGAAAGGGCGGCACATCAGGTGCGGCAGCGCAGAGGAACTCGAGCCCTTTCTTGTGGGCCTTGGGCGCCATCATTTCGGCGAACCCGTCCAGCGTAGCCCGCAGGTCGAAATCCAGTGTTTCCATTTCAAGTTTGCCCGCCTCGATCTTGGAGAAATCCAGGATGTCGTTGATCAGAGCCAACAAAGACTCACCGCTGGCCTTCACAATTTCAGCATAGCGCCGCTGGTTTTCGTCGAGTGGGGTGTCGAGCAGCAACCCGGTCATGCCGATCACCCCGTTCATGGGGGTTCGGATCTCGTGACTCATGTTGGCAAGGAACTCGCTTTTGGCAATATTGGCCATTTCAGCCTCCACGGCCATGCTGTTGGCCCGGGCGGTGGCTGCCTCCAGCGATAGATTGGTTTTCTCCAGGTCCTGCCGTGCAGATTGCAGTTCCGTAATATCGACAAAGCTTTCGAGCAGGTGTTGCTGCCCATCAATGTCAATCCGCGTAACCGTCTTAAGAATGGGGACAAGTGTGCCGTCGAAACGACGGATCGTTCGCTCGGCATTGTCCACTTCCTTTTCCAGGTCGATAATGGGACATTGTCCTGTCTGGGCCGGACACAG
>JAABSS010000213.1 GCA_011390235.1 Desulfotignum sp. | reverse complement strand
GGCACTGATCTTTCCGTTCCCTTTCCCAGGCTCACCTATGCTGCGGCCATGGACCGGTTCGGCCTGGACCGTCCGGACCTGCGGTTTGGTCTGGAACTTGTCAATGTATCAGACATTGTGGCAGACACCGGTTTCAAGGTTTTTGCCAATGTGGTGAAAAGCGGGGGACTGGTCAAGGCCATCAATGCAAAGGGGTGCGCTGCCTTTACCCGCAAGCAGATAGATGAACTTACCGAATTTGCCGCTGTCTACCGGGCCAAGGGACTGGCCTGGATCAAGATCAAAGAGGACCAGTGGCAGTCGCCCATTGCCAAATTTTTCACTGATGATGAAAAACAGACCCTGGTGCAGCGCCTGGATCTTGCCCCCGGGGATATTGTGTTTTTTGTGGCAGACCAGCCCCATATCACCAATGAAGCCCTGGGCCAGCTCAGAAACGAACTGGCACGCAAACTCAAACTTATTCCTGAAGACCGGTTCTCGTTCACCTGGGTTACCGACTTTCCCCTGCTGGAATACGATGAAACAGAAAAACGGTACCAGGCCCTGCACCACCCCTTTACCGCCCCCAGTGAAGCAGACATTCCCAAACTGGATACAGACCCGCTGCAGGTCAGTTCCCGGGCCTATGACCTGGTGCTCAACGGCATTGAAATCGGCGGGGGCAGTATCCGTATCCATGACACGGCCCTCCAGGAAAAAGTGCTGGCGTGCCTGGGTATCCAGCAGGAGGAAGCGCGTGAAAAGTTCGGTTTTCTGCTGGAAGCTTTGGGTGCCGGGGCCCCGCCCCACGGCGGTATTGCCTTTGGCCTGGACCGGCTCATCATGCTGTTGTGCAAAGAAGATTCCATAAGGAACGTTATTGCCTTTCCCAAAACCCAGAAAGCCACCTGCCTTCTCACGGAAGCCCCTTCCAGTACATCGCCGGCCCAGCTCCAGGAACTGGGCATCAGGCTATCCAACATCGGAGAATAAGCGGACAGGCATACGCGTTGTTACAGGTGGCACCGGAAGGAGCGTCAGATGGTGAAATCTTTGGCCGCACGCCACCCACAGGGAGCGGGGGACGAGCGGCCAAAAGAAAAGAGAGCTGGTTAAATGCGGTTACCCTGACTTCATGTCTTTTTGCGCTTTACATGGAGGATGGGGGTGTTGAATACCAGGGCTGATACATTGTCATCCCGTTTGACTTTTAACTCCAGAGAATCTTTATCGATTTCAAAATATTTGGAAATCACATCCACAATATCCTGCTGCAGATCGGTTAAAGTGGTGTCGTTGACTTCGAGTTTGTCATAAATCAAAGAGAATTGGAGCCGCTTTTTGGCGTCATCCCTGCTGTTTTTTTTGGTGGTGAACCGTTTGAATAATCCGCTGAGCATGAAAATTCTCCTTATTGTTTTAACCCGAATGTCTTGCTGAGTTTATGCCACATGCTGGTTTTATAGACAGGCATCTCAATGGGCAGATCTTCTTCTCCGTTCAGGCGCCGGGCAATCTGGCGAAAGGCCTTCCCCGCCTTTGAATCATTCTGCAGCACCAGAGGGGTGCCGGTATTGGAAGAAATCAGCACTTTTTCATCCATGGGCACCAGCCCCACAAGGTCAATGGACAAGACTTCCAGCACATCTTCATGACTGAGCATTTCCCCGCGCACCACCCGGGCGGGTTCAATGCGGTTGACGATCAGTTTGGGGTTCAAAGACCGTGCATACAACAGCCCGATGACCCGGTCCGCATCCCTGACAGCAGACACATCCGGGGTGCAGATCACCAGTGCTTCGTCAGCAGATACCACCGAATTTTCGAACCCCCTTTCAATGCCGGCAGGAGAATCCATGATGATAAAATCAAATTTGGACCGCAGCTGCTTTGCAATCCTTTCAACACCGGCAGTGGTGAGCACGTCTTTGTTGTCACTCTGGGAGGCGGGAATCAAAAACAGGTTTTCAATTCTTCTGTCCCGGATGGCTGCCTGTTCAACTTTGCACCGGCCCTGGACCACATCCACAATATTAAAAACGATCCGATTTTCAAGCCCCATGACAACATCAAGGTTCCGCAGTCCGATATCCATATCCACAATGGCCACGCGATTGCCTTCAAGGGCAAGGGCCGCGCCAATGGAAGAGGTGGCAGTGGTTTTGCCTACGCCGCCTTTTCCGGATGTGACAACAATGATTTTTCCTTCCAAGTTCGCACCTCTATTTTTAAAGTATGATTATACCGGCTCCGGCCAGGGCATCTTCCTGAACGGATTTGTCTTCATGTAATCCTGAACCAGGATGCTGCCGTCTTTCACACAGGCAAACTCCGGTGTGGCATGGCTGCGTTCTTCACTGCCGGCAGCGGTTATTGTACCGATCTTGACACTGGTGGGATCAAAGGCAAGGGCAAATACAATGGATGTTTCATCTGCCGGGCTGCCGGCATGCACTTTTCCCGCCAGTCTGCCCAGAACAATGATATCCCCGCCCGCAAGTATTTCCGCACCTGGATTGACATCTCCAAAAATCACCACATGTTTTTTTGTGTCAATCTTCTGGCCGGACCGGACCCTGCCCCGGAGCATCAGCACATCACTGCGGTGCTGGTTCCAGCTCCGGGTAAGATCCCGCTGCCGGATTCTTTGTGTGGGGGCAGACTGTTTTTTCGGGGGGCTTGTCACCCTGCCCACTTCAAATTTTTCAATCAACCGGGTTTTGACAAGGGTAAAAAGGGCTTCATGTCCCCGGGCCTCTCCCATGTCGATAACCACATTGGCATTAATTGCCAGGTGTTTTAATTTTTTAAAGATCTTATCCACTTCTGTGATCAAGACATCTTCAGGGTGGGTGGGATCCAGAGAAATCCATAATCCCCCGCCCACTCCTTTGATTTTTACAGGTGCGGCGTTTTCAAAATGTATCATGGCTGTTGATCTGGCAAATGCCTTTTTATCCAGCGTATAAATTGTGAGAAATATATGAAATCAGACAAACCATGTCAAGCAATGAAAATGAGAATCTGCATCCCTGATTTATTTTCTTTTTTCATTGACACCTGAAAAAGAGTCTCTATAATACGCTGCCATGAGTTTGTTCTTATACATAGAAACAAATTTTGTGGTACCTCCCATGCAGACCCTGTTGACGTACCATACCGGTTTATAAAAAAAACATACCATAATGTTTTCCTCTAAAGGCCTGATGTTCCAAGCCTTTTGTGTTGCCCTAACCTGTGAATACTGATAAAACCCCTAATGGAGGCTTCGAATGTTACTCGTAATGAAAAAAGGCACAACCGAAAATCAAGTTCAGGCTGTTGTTGCAGCTGTTGAAAAAAGGGGCTACACAGCCCGGCCCATACCCGGAGGAGACCGGGTATCCATCGGCATCCTGTACAACAAAGGATCTGTGGACGCCGGCCATTTTCTGGGACTTGACGGTGTAAAGGAGGTTATTCCGGTGACAAAACCCTATAAACTTGTCAGCCGGGAGTTCAGGCAGGAAAACACCCAGGTGAAAATCGGTGACGCAGTTTTCGGCAATGGCACCATGCCTGTGATTGCCGGTCCCTGTGCTGTTGAAAGCCAAAAACAGGTTCTGGCCATTGCACAATCGGTTAAAAAAGCCGGTGCCAAACTCTTCAGAGGAGGGGCGTTCAAACCCAGAACATCCCCTTATTCCTTCCAGGGTCTTGGAAAAAAAGGCCTTGAATACTTAGCCCGGGTCAGAGAAGAAACCGGGCTTGCCGTGGTCAGCGAAGTCATGGATACGGAAACCTTTGATATGGTGGAAGCCTGTGTGGATGTTATCCAGATCGGTACCCGGAACATGCAGAATTTTTCTCTGCTGCGCAGGGCCGGAAAGTCGAAAAAACCGGTCATTTTAAAACGGGGCATGTCTGCCATGCTCCAGGAATGGCTCATGGCCGCAGAATATATCATGGAAGAAGGCAACCCCAATGTGATTTTGTGTGAACGCGGGGTCCGGACCTTTGTGCGCCACAGCAGAAACACCCTGGACCTGTCTGTTGTGCCGGCAGTAAAAAAAGAAAGCCACCTTCCGGTGATCGTGGATCCCAGCCATGCCGCCGGGGTCCGGGACCAGGTGATCTGGCTGGCCTACGCCTCTGCCGCCCTGGGGGTGGACGGTCTTATGATCGAAGTACATAACCATCCGGAAGAAGCCTTGAGTGACGGGGCCCAGTCTTTGTATCCAGACCAGTTTGCACAGGTCATGGAAAAAATGAATGCCATCAGAAACATCATTGAAGCCCCGTGATGAAAACCCATCATATTCAGGGCAAGTGGGGATCTTCCTTTATCCATGTGGGAGAACATCTGGCCCGCCTTGGCGCCTATCTGCCGGACCAACCCCTGGTGATCATCACTGATGAAAACATACAATCGCTTTATGGACAAACCTTTCCCCAAGGCCCTGTTATCACCATCGGTACGGGTGAACAGATCAAAACCCTGGCCACGGTGGAATATATCCTGAACCGGCTGGTGGCCCTGGGATGTGACCGCTCCAGTTTTATTCTGGGCATCGGCGGGGGTATTGTCTGCGACATTACCGGATTTGTGGCCTCTATTTTTTTGCGGGGGGTGGATTTCGGGTTTGTTTCCACCTCCCTGCTGTCCCAGGTGGATGCCAGCCTGGGGGGTAAAAACGGGGTCAATCTGTCTGCCTACAAAAATATGGTGGGGGTATTCAACCAGCCCTCGTTTGTGATCTGTGATCTGGACATGCTCAAAACCCTGCCCAAAGCCGAAATCTCCAATGGCCTGGCGGAAATTGTCAAGCATGCATTGATTGCAGATGCTGATATGCTGGCCTTTATTGAAGAAAACCAGCAAAAGGCACTGGAACTGGACCCCCGGGTCATTTCACATCTGGTGTCCAATTCTGTGGCCATCAAATCCCGGGTGGTGCAGCAGGATGAACATGAAACCGGTGAGCGGCGCAAACTCAATTTCGGACATACCATCGGCCATGCCATCGAGAAAATCGACCCTTGTGGACACGGCCGGGCAGTTTCCCGGGGCATGGCAGCAGCCGCTGTTTTCTCCCGGGAAAAAGGGCTGCTTGCCCCACAGGAGGTGGACCGCATTTTTTCCCTGCTCCAGGGGCTTGGCCTGCCCACAGATCTGAATTATGATGCCGACCAGATTCTGGCAGCTGCGGGACGGGACAAAAAAAAGCACGGCCTTTTTGTGTACTATGTGTTTTTGGAAGCCATCGGGTGCGCCAGGGTGGAAAAAATTTCTTATGATGCGCTGAACACCTTTATCCGCTCAGTTTTTTAGAACCGCTTTTTCACCACCAGCCTGAAGCCCACCCGTTCGCTTTTCATGGCAGGCATCATACCCTGGCGGCGGGTACAGCCGGTGGCTGATACATTATCGCTGTATGCCCCGCCCCGGACCACCCGCTGTCGGCCGTTTTCTTTGAAACCGTGCCTGCCTGATCCAGCATTTGGCCTTGGCAGGATCCTTGAGCACCCCGTCACCTTCATAATAGGCCCGGCCCAGTTTCCGCATGGCCTGTGTATCCCCCTGGCGCGCTGACTGGATCAACTCGGTGATTTGCTGGCTGTCCAGGGCGTAGCCCGGAAAGGTGTTCCCCCAAAAAAAGGCAGTGCAGACCAGAATGACCAGGCATAATCGCAAACGTCCCATGGTCCCTCCTTGAAGTAATAAACATAATCTGGTGTCCAGTATAACAGGTTGGCAGATATTTTTCTCAAGTTTTCCCTTGACAAATACGTATCAATCCTATTTAATAACCTAAATTAATAAGAAAAATGATATCATTGTGGATCGGTTCACCCAATTGTGCAAAAACCATGGATTAAAAATCACCCCCCAGCGGGCAGCTGTATATGCTGCACTGAAAAATTCAAAAGAGCATCCCAGTGCAGACCAGATCCACAAACAGCTTTTGCACAGCTTCCCCAACATTTCTCTGGATACGGTGAACCGCACCCTGATCACCTTTGCCCGGATTCAGATCATCGATATTGTGGAAGGCCAGGGAGATCCCAGGCGGTTTGATCCAGACAGAGAAGAGCACCATCACTTTTACTGCCTTTTCTGTAATAAAATTTATGATTTTCATGATCCTGATCTGGACCGGATTCCGCTTCCAGAAGAGATCACCCAGACCTTCACCATAACCGGAAAACGGCTCTGCCTGACCGGCTATTGTAAGAACTGCCGTCATCAGGCAGCACAAACACCAGCACCAGCAAAATAATTTTAATTTTTTGTAACTTAAAAAAGGAGAAAAATTCATGCCAAACCTGAAAGGAACCAAAACCGAAAAAAATCTGTTAACTGCATTTGCCGGAGAATCCCAGGCCAGAAACCGGTACACCTATTTTGCCAGCAAAGCCAAAAAAGAAGGATATGTCCAGATATCTGATATTTTCACCGAAACCGCTGACCAGGAAAAAGAACATGCCAAACGGCTCTTTAAATTTCTGGAAGGCGGTGAGGTTGAAATCACCGCAGCCTTTCCAGCCGGTGTTATCGGCACTACAGTGGAAAATTTGAAAGAGGCTTCCGCTGGTGAAGCCTATGAATGGACACAAATGTATCCGGGATTTGCAGCGGTTGCAAGAGAAGAAGGTTTTGATGCCATTGCCATGGTATTTGAAGCCATTGCCGTTGCGGAAAAACAGCACGACAAACGCTACAAGGATCTGGTTGCCAATATCGAGGGGAGCAGGGTTTTTAAAAAAGATGCCCCTGTCACATGGCGCTGCCGCAATTGCGGGTATCTGCATGAAGGGACCGAAGCACCGGAAATGTGCCCGGCATGTGCCCATGAACAGGCCCATTTTGAAGTTCTGGGAGAAAACTGGTAACCGGATCAGGCACCCCGTCGAAAAAAAAATCAAACGGTTCCATCCCAGGCCCTGGACTTCGTAAATAATCGGCATTCAGGGCCTGGCGGTTTTTTTATACGCCTGATATGTCTGGACTACATCGTCAGCTGTCCATTCATTATTTGACAAAATTGCCATACGCACATATAGTTATATTCAACTGCAATTGTACAATTACAGTTGCAGTTGAATGTATCATTTCATGTATAAAATCATGTATAAAAAATTTAACCTTAAAATGTAAACAGGATATAACCATGGCAGAAAATATCATAGAAATTGATGACGATGGATTCGAAGAAAAAGTACTGCAATCAGCAAAACCTATAATGGTGGATTTCTGGGCACCTTGGTGCGGCCCCTGCAAAGCCATCGCCCCCGCAGTGGAAGCCCTGGAAAAAGAATATGGTGATCAGATGACCTTTGCCAAGGTCAATGTGGATGAAAATCCCATCAGCCCCAGCAAATACGGGGTCCAGGCCATTCCTACCCTGATCTTTTTCAAGAATGGAGAAGTTGCCGAACAGATTACCGGCATGGTTGGCAAGGAAAAGCTTGAGCAAACCATTAAAAATGTCTTGTAAGGAGATTTTTGCATGACAGATTTTGATTATGATCTTGTGATCATCGGTGCCGGTCCGGCCGGACTCACTGCCGGGATTTATGCTGCCAGGGCCAGAATGAATGTATTGCTGCTGGAAAAAGCCGTGCCCGGCGGCCAGATCATTGTCACAGACTGGATAGAAAACTATCCGGGTTTTCCTGAAGGCATCAGCGGATTTGACCTGGCGGAAAAAATGATACTGCAGGCCGAAGAGATGGGTCTGAAAATCGAGACAGCAGGGGTCCACTCCCTGAGTTTGGGCAGGGAAAAGAAAGAAGTGGTGCTTGCGGACAGAACCATTTCAGCAAAAAGCCTGATCATTGCATCCGGGGCCTCTCCCAAAAAGCTGGGAATAGGTGAAGACCGATTTATGGGCAAGGGAATTTCTTTTTGCGCCACCTGTGATGCCCCTTTTTTCAAGGACAAAACCGTGGTGGCCGTCGGCGGCGGCGACACAGCTGTACAGGAATCCATTTATCTGACAAAATTTGTGAAAAAAGTCTACCTGCTTCACCGCAGGGATCAGCTCCGGGCAGCCAAAATTCTCCAGGAAAGGGCCTTTGCCAACAACAAGATTGAAATCCTCTGGGATACTGTGGCTACCGGTGTTGAAGGACTCTTTGGTATTGAAGGGGTTCATGTCAGAAATGTCAAAACCGGAGCGGAAAAAACCCTTACGGCTGACGGATGTTTCATCTGGGTGGGAACCATGCCCAATACGGAATTTTTAGGCGATGACATCATTACTGATGAATATGGATTTATCCGTACCGATGGCCGGATGGAAACCAATATCCCGGGGGTATATGCTGCAGGCGATATCAGGGACACCCCCCTGCGGCAGGTATCCACAGCAGTGGGGGACGGTGCCATAGCCGCCCTGGCTGCAGAACATTATATTGAGAATCTGTGAAATGAAAAAAATTGTATTTCTGGTATCCGTGGTCCTTCTTTTTTCCGGCTGTGCCCTGTTTGAAGACTCCCGAAGAATGGAAAAAACCGCTGAACAGCTTGCTGCTGAAGGCGCATCCGCTTTTATGCGTGAGGATTACAAAGATGCGGTCAAGGCATATACGGATCTCAAAGATTGGTATCCTTTTTCCAGATACGCCATCCTGGCGGAACTCAAAATTGCAGACGCCCATTTTCACCTGGAAGAATATGAACAGGCAGTGATTGCCTATGAGCAGTTTGAAAAAATGCACCCCAGAAATGAGGCGGTCCCTTACGTTATTAATCAAACAGGCATGTGCTGGTTTAACCGGATAGATACGGTGGACAGGGATATCACCCCCGCAAAAAATGCACTGGCCCACTTCAAAAGGGTGATAGAGCAGTTTCCAGATAGTGAGTATGCCCAAAAAGCACCGGATCTTATCCATGCCTGTATTGACAAGATCGCCGGCCATGAACTGTATGTGGCACAATTTTATATGAAAACCAAACAATACCAGGCTGCTTTAAAACGCTTTGAATATATTGTGGAATTCTATCCCGGAACAGACCAAAGCCAGACAGCCCTGAACCTGATACCGGAATGTGCTGCCAAGGCCCAAACCGCTAAAAAAGAGTAGTTTTCCCTTTACTTTTTCTCAAAGAAGATGTAGGAGTATCAGGTTAATTTTATAATAAAATAATTTTTCTTTCAGGAGTTATGGATATGTCAAAACAATGTGCTATTTGCGGAAAAAAACCCATGGTCGGCAATAATGTCAGCCACGCCCACAATCTGAACAAAAGAAGATTCAACCCCAATCTCCAGCGGGTCCGGGCCCTTATAAAAGAAGGCTGTGTCAGAAAAATCGACGTGTGTACCAGCTGCATCAAAGCAGGCAAGGTTACCAAGGCCGCATAAATTCCGGCGCAACTGTTACACCTATAAAATTTTTGCAGCCAGTTCCGCCAGGTCGGACCGCTCCCCTTTTTCCAGATTGATATGGGCATACAGCGGCTGGCCTTTCATTTTTTCAATGATATAGGCAAGACCGTTGGTCTGGCTGTCCAGATAGGGATGATCAATCTGGAAAATATCACCGGTAAACACAATCTTGGTGCCCTCCCCGGCCCGGGTGATGATGGTTTTCACCTCATGGGGTGTGAGGTTCTGTGCTTCATCCACAATAAAGAAAACCCGGACAATGGATCGCCCCCTGATATATGAGATGGGGGTGATCACTATCTTTTCTTCCTCGATCAGTTCTTTGATCTGCCTGGAGTTGGCATTTTTCTCATTAAAATGATTCTGGATCACCGTCAGATTATCATAAAGCGGCTGCATATAGGGATCCAGCTTGGAGGCCACATCTCCGGGCAGAAAGCCCAAGTCCTTGTTGCTCAGGGGAACCACCGGTCTGGCAATAAATATCTGGCGATACAGCTGTTTTCTGGCCAAAGCAGCGGCCAGGGCCAGCAGGGTTTTTCCGGTGCCGGCCTTGCCTGAGACGGTAACCAGGGGGATATCCGGATTGAGCATGGCATTGAGGGCAAAGGTCTGCTCGGAATTTCTGGGCTTGATGCCGTAACATATCTGGGGCTGGATGGATTTAACCATCTGGGTCTGCCCGTCATAAAAAGCCAGCGCAGAATTAGATCCATTTTTCAAAATCAGATTCTCATTGGCATAAAACTCTTTGTCCAAACCCAGGCTTGTTTTGGTAACCTCATAGGGCTTTTTATACAGGCTGTCAAAAACCTCGTGCCGGACATACTCTAAAACCTGCAGTCCGGTATACATATCTGAAATATTTTCAACAAATTTTGAATTATAGTTTTCGGTTTTCAAGCCAATGGATCTGGCCCGAAGCCGCAGATTGACATCTTTTGTGACAAAGACAACATTCTGGAATTTATTTTTTTTGGCAATGGAATAGGCAATATTTAAAATCTTTATATCCGGGGTTATTTCCGTAAAATTTTCTTTGATCTTATCGTCCAGCTTCACATCCAGACAAATGGCAATGGAACCTTTTCCATCTTCAATGGGCACGCCGCCGTTGAACATTTTCTCGCTGGACAATGCATCCAGGTTTCGTAAAAAATCCCTGGCATTGCAGTGGATAACATTGTTTCCCTTCTTGAATTTATCCAGTTCTTCGATCACCGTAATGGGAATATAAATATCATTGTCTTTGAACTGGTGAAGGCATCCGCTGTCATGCAGGATGACATTGGTGTCCAGAATAAATTTTTTTTTCATATAAAACATCTTCCTTTTGCATGGGCTTTGGCTGTTTCACAGGGCCCATGACATATATGACACTATTTTACCACGCTGCTACTCATGACGGACAATGCGTTTGACATCTATGACTTTTTTCACCCGCCGAAGTTCTGACATGAGCTTGCGCAGCTGGTTTGAACTTTCCACCATAACCGTAAAATACAGCAGGGCCACACCGGTATCTGAGGTATCGGTTTTGGCATTTAAGATATTGGTTTTATTCTTGGTGATCACTGAGGCAATATCTGCCAGCAGGCCAAAGCGGTCATCGGTTCTGATGCGTATACTGGCTGGATAAGATTCTGTATATTCATCGCTCCACTGGACATCTATCAGTCTTTCCTGGCTCATTTTCATGACATTGATGCAGTTTTTCCGGTGAATGGTTACCCCCTGGCCCTGGGTAATATAACCGGTGATGGGATCTCCGGGCAGGGGATTGCAGCATTTGGAAAATTTTACCAGAATATCGTTGAGCCCCTTTACAATGATGCCGGTGTCTGATTTTTTCTGCCGGCTGTCCGCAATTTTTGATAAAAAGCCTTCCTCTCTGGTCTCCTGCTCCAGCTGGGGCAGGGCCTTGTTGAAAATCTGCATGGGAGTGAGTTTGCCGAATCCCACATGGGCAATAAGATCATCCACGGTCTTGAAGCCGAAGGTATGTGCCACTTCCCCTATTTTGCCGGATTTTATCAGGGCATTAAAGTTCTGGCTTTTCTTCCGGAACAGTTTTTCACACATTTCCCTGCCAAGCGAGTAGGAACGTTCTTTTTCCCTGGCATTTATCACTGCCCGGATCTTGGTTCTGGCCTTGACCGTTTTGACAAAGTTCAACCAGTCCGGACTGGGGGTATGGCCTTTGGTGGTAATGACCTCCACAGTATCACCGGTCTTCAGCTCATGGGCCAGAGGAACGATTTTGGCGTTGACCTTGGCGCCGGTGCATTCCGCCCCGACCTCCGTATGGATCCTGTAGGCAAAATCCACGGGTGTGGCCCCTTTGGGAAGGGTTTTGATATCACCGGCAGGCGTGATCACATATATTTCATCCGGATACAGGTCAATGCGCACATTTTCGAGAAATTCATCCGGATCATTGAAATTTTCCTGATTTTCCACAAGGTTCCGGATCCAGGCAAACATCTCCCCGGTGGTCTCATCGATGCGGGTACCTTCCTTGTAGCTCCAGTGGGCCGCAATACCGGATTCAGCAATCCTGTCCATCTCCTGGGTCCGTATCTGAATTTCCACCCGTTCGCCTTTGGGGCCGATGACCGTGGTATGGATGGACTGGTACATATTGGGTTTGGGATTGCCGATATAATCTTTGATCTTATAATAGATGGGCTTCCACATGGAATGGATGGCACCCATGGCTGCATAACACTGGGGAACCGTGTCCAGAATGATCCGGAAGGCTATGATATCATAGACTTCATCAAAATCCAGGTTCTGGGAGATCATTTTCTGGTAAATGCTGTAGTGCTGCTTGTACCGACCCTTGATATCACAGGGCAGTTCCATTTCCTCCATTTTATAGTGGAGGCTGGTGGAGACCTCTTTGATATATGCTTCTTTTTCATCCTTTGCCCTGTTCACCAGGGCATCGATATGTTCATACTCATCCGGCAGGGTGTAGTAAAAGGCGATTTCCTCCAGTTCATGCTTGACCCAGAATATGCCCAACCGGGCGGCAATGGGTGCGTATATGTCCAGGGTCTCCTGGGCGATGGCTGCCTGTTTATCCGGGTTTTTATGGTATTTAAGGGTCCGCATGTTGTGGATCCGGTCCGCCAGTTTGATGAGCACCACCCGAATGTCATCCGCCATGGCCAGAATCATTTTCCGCAATGACTCGGCCTGCTGGGCCACTTTATTGGAAAAAGGCAGGGCTGACAGCTTGGTCACCCCTTCCACAATATGGGCCACGTCCGGTCCGAACATGTCCTGGATATCTTCTTTGCTGGCCGGGGT
>JAABSS010000199.1 GCA_011390235.1 Desulfotignum sp. | reverse complement strand
GGTGATGTTGCGGCTGACGGTGGCCCAGCCAACGGGTGTGCCGCCGGCGTCGAGGAGACTGAACAGGGAGTAGAACACCCAGATCGGCTCGCCGGTCTGGAAGTGGCGCAAGGGGATCTCCATGTCGCCGTGGCCCTCCCGAAGTACGCGCGGGAAAAACTCCTCCGCGATGAATTGCTGGTCCTCCGGGAAGTAGTAATCCTGAACCTTGACCCGGCAGGCGGCCTCCATGTCAGGAAACCCGACCATGCGCTGGCCTGCGGGGTTCACATAGAGCGGATTCATGTCGAGGTCGCACATGCCGATAAATTCGCTGCTGCTTTCGGCCAGCAGGAAAAACTTATGCCGCTCAGCCTCAAGCTTTTTTCGCTCGGTGACATCCATGGCCATGCTGATCATCAGGCGCCGCCCATCGGGCAGTTGGCCGATAGGGGCTGAGCTGAAATCCCAGATGCGTGTTACCCCGGAGCTGGTGGTGATGGTGTATTCGCCCTCCGCTTTGGGTCCATCCAGGGCATACAGTCTGTCAATATCGGCCTGCACCGGATCCATCTGGGTGCCATAGGCTTTGCGGGTCCAGTCGGCAATGGTCGGGATGTCGCTGTGTTCGTAACCGGTCAACCGGGTCCAGGGGGTATTGATGGTGAGCACCTGGCCATCTTCAGCGTGGATCATGATCGGGAAGGGGGCGCCGGTCACAGCCCGGCGGAAGCGCGCCTCGCTTTCCCGCAGCGCCTCCTCGGTCCGCCGCTGATCCTCCAGCGTGCTGACCAGGGCTCTGCGATCGCGCTCGACTTGTTCAGTGAGCCGTCGCTGTTCGGATTCCGCAGCCTTGCGGTCGGTGATGTCCTGATAATTCCCAAGAAGTCCCTGTATATCCGGGTCATGGAAAAGATTAATTCCTGTGAATTCTATCCACTTGTAGCTGCCATCCTTGCAACGATATCTGCATTCCATAGTCCCGATGACATCAGGATTGTGCATTATATTTTCAAAAAATTTCCGGGAGGGCTCTATGTCATCAGGGTGTACATTATCCCAGGTGCTTGCCCCGACAACTTCTTCGGGTTTCCAGCCAAATATTTTTTCGATGTTAGGGCTTTTATATTTATTGATACCTTCTTGATCTATTATGACAATTACATCCCCAATGTTCGCAACCATTTTACTGTGCTTGGCTTCACTTTTTCTTAGCAATTGTTCTGACTTAGTTCGATTTCGGCGGTTTATGAATAGCCTGCCCAAAAGAACCGTTCCTACAGGAAATATCAACATCACAGGTACAGTTATTTTTGAAAGAACTCCAAATGCAACAGTTCGTGGCAAAGTCAGCATCAAAAGTAACATCAAGACATGAGTCACGCATCCCATCAAAAACAAATTTTTATTCGAGATCGAATCCAAATCCTTTGTCATAAAGTATCGCCAACCTAAACCTACCGCACCGGATATTACTATGACGGCAAATCCAGTCCATGCTCCCGCACCACCAAGGTACAGTCTGTATCCTCCGGTTAATATTATAGCTGTCACAGTCGGTACCATCCCGAAAAATAATCCGCAGATGCTTAAAAGAATAGATCTTGTATCAAATATTATATCAGGAAGGAATTCCCATGGATTATTCATTATCGCTAATCCAATGATACCAAGAATAAGGCCAATGGGAATTTGCCTTGATGAAGCATTGTTTCCTGGTTGCCTCAAAACCACTAAATCGTAGATTAAGACTAACGAAATTAGCAATGCTGCATTATTGATTAGACCGATGAAAGTCGAAATTGTCACAATCTCTCCTTATTCTAATTCCCATAATGCTTGCATTACTTGACTCAAACAAACCTCAACATAATTGCAACACTCCTTTATTCCATAAAAACTCAACCATAGTTTCGTTATCATTGATTCTTTCAGAACACAACCATAACTTTCACATCATTTCCTTTATGAAAAGGTGATGGGGGTTGCGCCGGTGCTGAAATAATTTTCATTGAATTTACCGTCCAATCATCCAAACTGGAATTTACAGGGAACTGGGCAGCTGTCGGTGGATGGTGTGGATGATGATTTTTTGGAAAAAAATATCAAGTATCAAAATGGTATCCCTAATTTTTCAGGTCCGTAATAATTTTTGTTTTGGATAATTTATCCTTGAGCGGGGTTTATGGCTTCATCCAAAACCTCTCGAACCTTCGCCGTCATGTCCGCCATGGAAAATGGCTTCTGAATAAACGCCACCCCGTCATCCAATACCCCCTGATGGGCAATGACATCAGCGGTATAACCGGACATGAAAAGAAGCTTGATGTCGGGATAAAGATCAGAAATTTGTCCGGCCATGTCTTGGCCGTTCATTTCCGGCATGACCACATCGCTCATGAGCAGATCAATGGAACTGGAATGGTTTGTTGCTTTTTCAATGGCCGCTGAGGGTGTGGCTGCGGATAGCACTGAATAACCTTTCTTTTCCAGCATCATCCGTGTCATCCTGAGAATAGAGGGTTCATCCTCCACCAGCAGGATTGTTTCCGTTCCCCCGGCGGTTGCTTTTTTCTCAGGCACGGCCTTGTCTGTGTCTTCATCGGCAATTAACCGGGGTAGATAGATTTTGAAGGTGGATCCTTGGTCAGGTTCGCTGTAAACATTGATGAATCCGTTGTTCTGTTTGACAATGCCGTAAACGGTGGCAAGTCCCAGGCCCGTGCCTTTTCCAACATCTTTGGTGGTGAAAAACGGTTCGAACAAATTGTCCAGGGTATCCTTGTCCATGCCGCAGCCAGTGTCGCTGACCGCCAGCAGCAGAAAATCACCGGGGATAAATTCAGGATTTTCTTTGCAATAGGTTTCATCAAATGATTTTCTTTTGGTTTCTATGGCCAGTTTGCCCACACCGGAAATGGCATCCCGGGCGTTGACACACAGATTGACAAGGATCTGGTCGATCTGGGAGGGGTCCATTTTCACGGGCCACAGATGGGCAGCCGGCTGCCATACCAGGTCAATGTCTTCTCCGATGAGCCGGCGCAGCATATTGAGCATGCTTTCCACGGTAACATTCAAATCCAGCTGTTTGGGAGAGATGATTTCTTTTCTGGCAAAAGCCAGCAGCTGTTTTGTGATATCAGCTGATCGTTGAGCAGCATTTTGAATTTCTTTCAAATCGGAAATCAGATCGTTATCTTCTTCCGCCTTCAACAGTGCCAGTTCCGTGTGTCCCAGAATCACCCCAAGCATATTGTTGAAATCATGGGCCACACCGCCGGCCAAACGGCCCACGGTTTCCATTTTCTGAGCCTGGAGAAATTGAACCTGGAGTTTTTCCCACTCCGCCTCGGCTTGCTTGCGTTCTGTGATATCCCGGAAAAAATAGATGAATTGGCCATTTTGTTCCTGACGATACTGTACGCTGACTTCAACATCGAAAAGGGTTCCATCTTTTCTACGATGTTTAGATTCAAAACGGTCTTCACCCTGCGAAATGATACTCTCTGCCCGCCTTTTGACATCATCGTGAGATTCTGGGCAAGCCAGGTCGAATGTATGCAGCGATATCAATTCCTCTTCACTGTAACCGCTCATTCTACTATAAGTGGCATTGACTTCAAGTAGACGACCCTGACAGTTGGTAAGCCAAAATCCATCCATGGCTGTCTCAATAATGGACCGATGTTTTTTTTCACTTTCCTTCAGCGCCCTTTCTGATGCTTTTCGGGAAGTAATGTCGACATGAGTTCCAACAAGTCGGATGCCTCTGCCGTTTTCATCAAAAATCACATTGGCACGGGCAAGAATATCGATCCAGTGTCCATTTTT
>JAABSS010000198.1 GCA_011390235.1 Desulfotignum sp. | reverse complement strand
ACCCAGGTCATGATGGCCCTTCCTCTGATGATTCTTTATGAAATCAGTATTCTGGGCGCCCGGATATTCGGCAAAAAAGAACCTGCTGACCAGGACGCAGAAACTGAAGCAGACACGGCATCCGACAGCAACGCCCCCCCATCGGACAAGGAAGATAAAACAGAATAACCCAAAAGAAATATCCAGATTTTTTATTGACTTTGTCCAGTTGTTGTGTAAAAAAATAGACAGTTTTTTATGAAATCCGACCGGTTCCGGAGTACGGTACCGGTAAAAAAGAAAATACATAATTCAACAGCTAAAGGAGTAAAACGCGTATGAACAAAAAACTGATTGTGCTGCTGCTGGCTGCAGGATTTGCTGCGATTTTTGCTGTAACAGGGATCCAGGCAGGTACTGAGGTGGAGGACACATTTCAACTGGAGACCCCTGGTTATGACCAACGCAAAAAAGCCCCCCCCCAGTTCAAGCCTGTGACCTTTACCCACAAAAAACATGCCGAAGATTATGGTATTTCCTGCGGCGAGTGCCACCATGATGAGAATGGTGAACCCTTAGAGCTTACAATGGGGGATGATGTCCATCCTTGCTATGAATGCCACAATATTTTTGAAAAAACCAAAGAAAACAGAAGAGACATCATGGTCCATGAAAATGCCATGCATGGCAACTGCAGAGATTGCCACAAAGAGGTGAATATTGAAGCCGGTGATCCAAAAGGCCGTAAAGGACCGGCCCCTACTTCCTGCAACGATTGTCATGAAAAAGCCTGATTATAAGAAATCTTGAATGCGTAACTTTTGAGCAGGCGGCTTTTCCGGTAAACGGAAAAGCCGCCTGCTTTTTTTTCAACCAGAACCCTGTCAACCCAAATCCCGGTATATGTCAGTCAGGTTCAAGACAGCTCACCGGGCCTGTATGACTTCAATAGATACATGCACCAGGTTCAACTCACAGGTCAAAAGCTGCTTATAGTAGGCAGGCGATTCAGGGTTGCGTGCAGCCACCGATACTATGGCGGCATACATGCCGGGCCCGATGGCCCACACATGCAGATCATCCATCCTGGTATCAGGAAGGGTTTCAATGGTATTTCTCAATTTGTGCAGGATCTCTTCGGGAGCCTGGTGATCCAGCAGGATCCTGCCGCTGGACCGCAGCAGTCCCACGGACCAGCGTGAAACCAGAACAGCGCCGATGATTCCCATAAACGGATCCATCCACACCAGACCAAAGTATTTGGCAGCCAGAAGGGCAAAAATTGCCAGAAAAGAAGTCAGGGCATCTGCCAGAACATGCAGATAGGCAGAGCGCAGGTTCTGGTCATGACCGTGATGGCCATGGGCATGACTTTTGTGGCTGTCCAGAATGAACATGGAAAGAATATTGACCACCAGCCCGATCACTGCCACAAAAATTGCCTGGTTAAATGCAATTTCCACTGGATTCACCAGTCTTATCGTACTTTCCACCGCCATCATGAGGGCAAATACCGCCAGAAGCACAGCTCCGGTGAAACCGCCCAAAGCATTCACTTTGCCTGTGCCAAAGCTGAAGCGGGTGTCATGGGCATGGCGGCGGGCATAAATATAGGCCAGCGCAGTTATGGAAAGCGCTGCTGCATGGGAAGCCATGTGCAGGCCGTCCGCCAGCAGGGCCATGGATCCGAAAATAATGCCGGTGGTGATTTCCACCCCCATCATGACGGCAGTAACCGCGATAACTATGAGGGTACGGGTTTCTCCGGGCTGCTTATGCTCCTGACCGAAACTGTGGCTGTTATCGTTTACTGATGCAGATGCCATGGCTTTTACACGTTTTTATTGGGCAAAAACAGTATCTGGTTGTCAATAAGCCGAATCTTTCCCAGCCACACTGCTACAGCCATGAGGGTTTTTTCCTGTATCCCTGTTACCCCGTCCAAGGTGACAGGGTCACATATGCTGACATAGTCCACCGTGATATCCGGACAGGACAATAATATTTGAATGGCCGCATCCTCGATTTTTCGGGCATCGGTTTCCCCGTCTTTCACCATTTTTTCAGCTGCCTGTATACAGTGGTGGAGCAAAAGGGCATGGGGCCGCTGTTTTTGCGTCAGATATTTGTTTCTCGAGCTTTTTGCCAGACCGTCCGGCTCCCGGACAATGGGCACCCCGACAATCTCTATGTCAAAATTCAGATCGATTACCAGCTGCCGGATAATGGCCAGCTGCTGATAATCCTTTTCCCCGAAAAGGGCAAAATGGGGATTGACAATATTGAACAATTTGGTCACCACGGTGGCCACCCCTCTGAAAAACTGTGGTCTGGACAGACCGCACAGATGGAGGGGCAGTTTTTCCAGTGCCACATAGGTCTGGAACCCCGGGGGATAAATATCAGCTGAACCCGGTGTGAACACGGCAGCTGCACCGATGGTTCTGCATTTTTCCAGATCCTGCTCCACAGCACGGGGGTAGGTGGAAAAATCTTCACTGGGTCCAAACTGGGCCGGGTTGACAAATATGGATACCACCAGGTGATCGGCCTTTTTTTTGCCTTCCCGCATAAGGGCCAAATGGCCCTCATGCAGGTATCCCATGGTGGGTACAAACGCAATGGTCTGATCCTGTCTGCGCAGATTTTCCGAAAACCGGGTCATTTCACTGATTGATGCAATCACCTTCATGGGTATCGCCTCGCTTTATATGCCCTGGCTTTTTCCAACAGGGAAGGGGCCCAGGATACAGATCCCAGGGCATGGATATGGGTATAGGTGCCAAAGGTATTGTTTTTAAAAAATCCATCTTTTTTATCCAGAATGCCTTTGCCCCTTTCCATGGCAAAGGCCATTTCATGGTCCTGAAAATCGATTTTCAAGATTTTGGAATACCGGAACTCATGGCCTTTCAACATTTCGCCGGTGCGGTAAAACGGGTTTTTATGCTTCACCAGAACCCGTGTATAGCCATGGCCCTGGGGCTTAATGGACAGTCCGAACCAGATGGGCAGAATACCGGACATGGGATATTCCTTGTCTTTTAAGCAGATGCTTTGGCCCAGAAATATCAGGCCGCCGCATTCGGCATAAATGGGCAGCCCTTTTTGGGACAACTGTTTCAAATGCTCCCTGAAGCTTGTATTTTCCGCCAGCTGGGGGGCATGGGTTTCGGGAAATCCCCCGCCCATATACAGCGCATCCACATCAGGAAGGATTTTCTGGTGCAAAGGACTGATGAAAACAATTTTGGCCCCCAGATTTTCCAGGGCAGCCAGATTGTCCGGATAATAAAACTGGAAAGCCGAATCCCTTATAACCCCGATAACCACCTGGTCATGTACAGGGTTCTGTGCCGGAGAGCCTGGTTCAGAAAACCCTGCCGCCGGCAAAACATCTTCCGGGCCGGCAATATCGGTATGTATCTTTTGGGCAGTGTCGCAATCATGGATGATTGCCCGGTACAGGGCGTTGAGGTCAATATGGTCTTTGGCCATTTTTTCCACTGATGCAAGGGCCTGACTGGAAAACCCATGTTCCGCCGAGGTCACAAG
>JAABSS010000197.1 GCA_011390235.1 Desulfotignum sp. | reverse complement strand
TTCTGGAAAATCTTGTGATCCAAGTTTGGGAACAGCCCCGAACACCGGAATCCTGCAGAACTGTTCAATATTGTCCGTCACTTTTTTTTGGTGGCGGCTGCCGGCCACCTGGTTAAGGATCACCCCGACAATCCGTATCCGGGGATCAAAATGCATGCAGCCCAGCAGCAGCGCTGCCATTGTCCGGGTACTTTTGGTGCAGTCCAGCACCAGCACCACCGGCAGGTTCAGCAGTTTGGCCAGCTCTGCCGTGGAGGTGGAACCGTCTGTATCGA
>JAABSS010000196.1 GCA_011390235.1 Desulfotignum sp. | reverse complement strand
GCTGCCGTATTCGGCGATGCATCCAAGGTGAAATTCTCCGCACTCACCGCTGTCCAGCGCCTGCCGGCGCTCCAGTCCAAAGAGATTGACGTGCTGTGCCGGAACACCACCCAGACCCTGTCCCGGGAAACCAAATCCGGCCTTAATTTCGCGCAGCCCAATTATTACGACGGCCAGGGATTTCTGATACCCAAGGCCCTGGGTGTTAAAAGTGCCAAAGAACTGGAAGGTGCCACTGTATGTGTACTGCCCGGCACCACCACGGAGATGAATGCAGCAGATTATTTCAGGGCCAATGACATGAAATGGAACCCTGTGGTCATTGAAAACACGGCAGAACTGAACAAAGCATTTTTCGCCGGCCGGTGTGACACCCTGACATCTGATATATCCCAGCTGGCTGCCCAGAGATCTGTGGCCCCCAACCCGGCTGATTATGAGCTTCTGCCGGAAATCATCTCCAAAGAACCGCTGGCCCCGGTTGTACGTCACGGGGATGACCAGTGGTATGACATTGTCAACTGGACCATGATGGCCCTGATCCAGGCGGAAGAGTTCGGCATCACCTCCAAAAACATCGACAAGATGCTTGACTCTGACAATCCCGGCATCAAACGGTTCTTAGGGGTCACCCCTGGATTGGGAGAACTGCTGGGCCTGGACAACAAATGGGCCTATAATATTATTAAACAGGTGGGCAACTACGGCGAGATATTTGAACGCAACGTCGGACCTGACACCGCTCTTGGACTTCCCCGCGGCCTCAACGCCCTGTGGACGAACGGCGGGTTGATGTACGCATCCCCCCTCAGATAGATAACCCTGTTTACCCTGAAACCGGGATGCCCTGGACATCCGGGGCATCCCGATCATAACAACCCCAAAAATGTTCCCTTACCATGGCCACACATATTTCAGACAATAAAGTACCATTCTGGCTGGATCCGGGAAAACGGGCCATAGGATACCAGGTAATCACCTTTCTGATGGTGGGGCTGCTGGCCTGGTACCTGGTGAGCAACACGGTATCCAACCTTGAAAAACAATCCATTGCCTCGGGATTCGGGTTTTTACAATCAGAGGCAGCCTTTGAAATCGGTGAAAGCGTCATTCCGTATTCTGCTTCGGATTCCTATGGCAGGGCCCTGCTGGTGGGAGCACTCAACACCCTGAAGGTATCTTTTATCGGCATTGTCCTTTGCCTGATCATCGGACTGTTCGTGGGAGTGGCAAGACTGTCCACCAACTGGCTGGTGAAAAAAATGGCCATGATCTACATCGAGGTGATGCAGAATATTCCGGTGCTGCTGCAGCTGTTTTTCTGGTATGCCCTGTTTTATGAAACCTTTCCTTCCCCCAGGCAGGCCCTGCATCCCTTTGCCGGCCTGTTCATCTGCAACCGGGGGGTGGCCATGGCAGTGCCGGCATCTCACCCGGCGTATTTTTATATGATCCTGGCCCTGATTGCCGGCCTGGTCATTTCCTTCGGGATCAAGCGCTGGGCAAAAAAACGCAAATTCGACACAGGCAAGGATTTTCCGGTGCTGTGGTCATTTCTGGGGCTTTCCCTGGGGCTGCCCCTGCTTGTGTGGATACTGTTTGGTTCACCGGTGGAGATGGATGTCCCGTCACTCACCGGATTTAATTTTACCGGCGGCATCATGCTTTCCCCGGAATTCATCGCCCTGCTTCTCGGGCTGGTGATCTACACCTCCGCGTTTGTGGCCGAAGCGGTGCGGGCCGGAATCCAGGCGGTGAGCCGGGGCCAGACCGAGGCAGCCATGTCCATCGGGCTGAAAAAAAACCATATCCTGAACCTGGTGATCCTGCCCCAGGCGCTGCGCATCATCATACCGCCCCTGACCAGCCAGATGCTCAATCTGACCAAAAACTCGTCTCTGGCCATTGCCATCGGGTTTCCGGATTTTGTTTCCGTGGCCAACACCACCATCAACCAGACCGGTCAGTCCATCGAAGGCGTGGCCATGATCATGGGATGCTACCTGATCTTCAGTATTTCCACCTCCGTGTTCATGAACTGGTACAATAACAAATCCAAACTAGTGGAAAGATAGCTGCCATGGGCATTGTTACCATTGACAAAAAAGCCATTGACAGAATGAAACCGCCTGTGGTCCAGCGGGGGGTAATCGGCTGGCTCAAGGAGAACCTGTTCAACGGGGTGTTCAACTCCATATTAACCCTGGTTGTCCTGGCATTTCTGCTCAAATTTATGCCCCCGTTTCTCAAATGGGCCTTTATCGACTCGGTGTGGCTCACTGACAGTGCAACCTGCAAGGAATGTCCCGGAGCCTGCTGGTCAGTGGTATTGAAAAACCTGCGGTTCATTTTTTTCGGGTTTTATCCCCATGATCTTCACTGGCGGCCTTTTACCGCCATCATGCTGCTGTTTGTCCTTTTGTTTTTCTCCAACAACAAGCGGTACTGGTCCAAAAAACTGGGATATGCCTGGATTGCCGGTCTTGTGGCCATGGGCATTCTGATGAAAGGCGGGATACTGGGCCTGACCCCTGTTGACAGCATGAAATGGGGGGGACTGCCCCTGACCCTGCTTTTGTCGGTTTTCGGGCTCACTGCTGCCTATCCTTTAGGGGTGCTGCTGGCCCTGGGAAGGGATTCAAACCTGCCCATGATGCGGTATCTGTCCATCGGGTATATCGAACTGATCCGGGGGGTGCCGCTTATCAGCCTTTTGTTCATGTCCTCCATCATCTTTCCTTTGTTTCTGCCCGAAGGGGTCACCATCAACAAAATCCTGCGGGCCCAGGCAGCCATTATCCTGTTTACGGCCGCCTATGTGGCAGAGGTGGTGCGCGGGGGACTTCAGGGCATGGCCAGTGGCCAGTACGAGGCAGCAGAAGCGCTGGGACTCAATTATTACCAGACCATGCGCCTGGTCATTCTTCCCCAGGCCCTGAAAATCGTGATTCCCCCGACCTTGAGCGTGCTGGTGTCCGCATTCAAGGACACTTCTCTTGTGGTGATCATTGCTTTGTATGATTTTCTGCTCACCTCAAAAACCGTGATCCAGAACCCGGAATGGATGGGATTTTCCACTGAAATGTATTTGTTTGTGGCCCTGATGTACTTTCTGGGATGTTTTTCCATGTCCAATTTTTCCAGAAAACTGGAACGGGAACTGGACACAGACCAACGCAGTTAACAGAAACAGTTTAGGAAACAGAAATGACCGATACACCAGACATGACCGAAGCAACCGAGCCTATCATTCAAGTCAAAGACCTCAACAAATGGTTTGGTGATTTCCATGTGCTCAAAAACATCAACCTGGAAGTCAAAAAACAGGAAAAAATTGTTATCTGCGGACCGTCAGGATCAGGCAAATCCACATTGATCCGGTGCATCAACCGCCTGGAAGAGCACCAGAAAGGCAAGATCATCGTGGACGGCATCGAGCTGACCAACAACCTGAAAAATATTGAAATCATCCGCACCGAAGTGGGCATGGTGTTCCAGCATTTCAACCTGTTCCCCCACCTCACCATCCTGGACAACCTGACTTTGGGTCCCATCTGGGTGCGCAAGACCCCCAAAAAAGAAGCAGAAGAAATTGCCATGTTCTACCTGGAAAAAGTCAAGATCGCAGAACAGGCCAAAAAATTTCCCGGCCAGCTGTCAGGGGGCCAGCAGCAGCGGGTGGCCATTGCCAGAAGCCTGTGCATGAAACCCAAAGTCATGCTCTTTGACGAACCCACCTCGGCCCTGGACCCGGAAATGGTCAAAGAAGTCCTCGATGTCATGGTGCAGCTGTCGGAAGAAGGCATGACCATGATCGTGGT
>JAABSS010000195.1 GCA_011390235.1 Desulfotignum sp. | reverse complement strand
GCTGACGTGTCAGCCGCTTTGACGTCCTGGCTGTCCTGTTTGTTTTCTTCCTTGTTCCGCCCTTCTTTATTCCAACCCTCTTTATTCCAACCCTCTTTATTCCGCCAATCTTTGTCCGGCACTCTGGATGACGAAGCATCAGCCTCGGAGGAACCGGTCTCAGTGGATCCATCTGTCTCAATGGTCACCAGCACCTGACCCACCTGGACCATATCCCCGGGTTGTGCCCCGAGCGTGTGGATGATCCCGGTTTTCGGGGAAGGGATGGTCACGGCAGCCTTGTCGGTTTCCATATCGCACAGAGAATCATCTTCTTTTATCCGGTCTTTTTCCTGCACATGCCACACGAGCAGTTCCCCTTCCTGGATGCCCTCCCCCAGGTCCGGCAGTTTAAATTCATACATGGGTCCCTCCTTAAAAGTTCACGGTCTCTGTGATGGCCCGGGAGATGTCGGAAACCTGCGGCATATAAAACTGTTCTCTGGCAAACAGGGGCATGACCACATCAGCCATGGTCACCCGTTTCACCGGAGCTTCCAGATACATCAGGGCCTGGTCATTGATCACTGCGATGATTTCCGATGCCGGGCCGAAAGACTGCTGGGCCTCCTGGACCACCACGCACCGACCGGTCTTTTTGACAGAGGCCACAATGGTGTCGACATCCATGGGGGAAATGGTCAACAAATCGATCACTTCCGGCTGAAAACCGATTTTGGATTTCACCGCTTCCACCGCCTTGAGGGTATCTCTCATCATGGCACCCCAGGAAATGATGGTGATATCTTTGCCTGTCTCCACCACTTGGGCCTTTCCGATTGAAAAGGTATTTTTCTCCTTGTCCACCGCTTCTTTGAACGACCGGTAGGACCGTTTGGGTTCCAGGAACACCACCGGGTCCGGATCCTGAATGGCGGCGGTGAGCAAAGGCCCGGCATTGGCCGGGGAAGAGGGTATCACCACCTTGACCCCGGCAGTATGTGCCCAGTACACCTCCTTGCTTTCCGAATGGTGCTCCAGGGCCCGGACCCCGCCGCCATAGGGCATTCTCACCACCAGGGGCACCGTGAATTGTCCCCGGCTTCTGGTGCGCATCCGGGAGGCATTGCCCTCCAGCTGGTGCATCATGAGATAGGAAAACCCGGAAAACTGCATCTCCACCACCGGCTTGAGACCGGCCATGGCCATGCCGATGGCGGCACCAAGAATGGCGGACTCGGCAATGGGGGTATCCATGACCCGTTTTCTGCCGAATTTCTCATATAATCCGTCGGTCACCCGGAACACACCGCCGTTTACGCCTACATCTTCTCCCATCACAAGGACGGTATCATCTGATGCCATGATGTCGTGCAGGGCCGTGTTCAGGGATGTCACCATATTAATTTTGGCCATCTTCCCCCTCCTTTCCCAGCCGTGCCAGAAACCGGGCCCGCTGTGCTTCAATCACATTTTCCTGTGTGCCGAATACATGGTCAAACGGGATATCCGGTGCAAACGCTTCCCGGGATTCAAACGCCTGGACCGCAGCATCGATCTGCGTTTTGCAGTCTGTTTCCAGCTGTTTTTGAAGGTTTTCATCCCAGATCTTTTTTTCCGTGAGATATACCTTGAAACGGACCAGGGGATCTTTTGCTTCCCAGGCTGTCACCTCCTCATCAGACCGGTACCGGGTGGGATCATCCGCTGTTGTGTGCATGAGCATGCGGAAGGTGACCGCCTCGATCAGGGTGGGTCCCTCATCAGCCCTGGCCCGGTCCACTGCATCTTTTACAGCCTGGTACACGGACAGGGCATCGTTGCCGTCCACCTGGATGCCGGGTATGCCGTAGGCAATGGCTTTCTGGGCAATGGTCCGGGATTTTGTCTGGATTTTCAGCGGCGTGGAGATGGCATACTGGTTGTTCTGGCACAAAAAGATCACCGGAGCGTTCAGCACCGCAGCAAAGTTCAAGGCTTCATGAAAATCCCCTTCCGAGGTGGCCCCGTCCCCGAACATAGCCAGGACCACAGTGTCTTTTTCTCCTTTGTACCGGGAGGCATAGGCCAGTCCCACAGCCTGGGGCAGCTGGGATGCCAGCACGATGGACACCGGCAGGGTCCGGTCGTTGTTTTCGTTGACATTGCCCTCTTCCCAGCCGTTAAACAAGAGCAGGGAATTCTCCAGTGTTTCCCCCCGCATCAGACGGGCCCCCAGTTCCCGGTAAGATCCCACGAACCAGTCGGTTTCCTTCAGCGCCATGATGGGGGCGCAGAACGCAGCCTCCTGGCCCTTGTTCACCGGAATCGTCCCCAGTCGGCCCTGGCGCTGGAGATTGAGCATCCTGGCATCCGCCATTCTGGACAGGGTCATGGCCTGGTAGAGTTTTTTCAGGTCATCCCCGCTCAGGTCAGGCTCCAGGTCCTGGTCCACCTTTCCGTTTTTATCCAGTATATGCAGCAGTTTTATACTGAAATCATCAATGGTTGTTAACGGCATTTTACCCTCCTTTTTCCGGCTGTTCCATATGCGCCAGTGGGCAAAGGGGTTATCCCGTTGTTTTGATCTTGGCAAAAACCTCGGGCGTTGGCTTGGGAAGCCCGGCAACCTTCCATGCTTTTACCGGATCGGGAAACTGTTCATAGTTACACGCTTTGGGCTGCCCCACATTCTTGCACACCGCCCTGAGAATGGGAAACGCCTCAAACTTCTCATAATAATTGCGCATGAACTTGATAATCTCCATACGCTCTGTGCTCAAGGGGCATTCGTCATCAATGCCTTCTTTTTCCGCCAGTGCGCATGCGATCTCCTCGGTCCAGGAACGAAAATCCCTGAGATAGCCTTCTTCGTCCAGATGCAGTTCAAGATCCTGGGTATTTACCATGGGTCACCTCCTGATATCGGATTAAAAATCTGCCCCCGCCATGATTTCAGATAATCACGGCGGTGTGAAATCACTTATTAGCAAAATAAGCCCAAAATATGTTTTGTAAAGAACTTACACCATAAGCAATGCATAACTTACCCCGACTTGTGCCGGTGCAAGGTAAACTATCTTCCCAGTTTGGCGTACTTGGTGGAATGGTAGTATCCTTGCAAAATGGATATTCTTTTCCCATGGCAGTTGCGTTTAACCCGGATTTTTTTTATAACCAGACAGAACATTTTGTATCAATTTCGGTATGCAAAACAGGAAGGAAAAATCATGCCGCCAAAAACATATGAGGAGCAAGCCTGATATGACCGACAATTATGCAAAAATCGTTCAGGATAACCTGAAAAAACTTTACAGCAGCCTGCCCCGGGATCTGGACCAACGTCTTTTGGCCACCCGGGAAGCGGACAGGTTCATGTTTGATGCTTTTGGCCGGCCTTGTGTTATCACACCGGATCGCATCACCCTGGGAACAGAAACCGCCCCCTCCATCCTGGGGATACTGATTTCTTTGTATGCCCTGCATGCCGGCACCGAGATCTGCGTGCAGACCCCCTTCCGGGCGTTCAAGGAATTCGACGACAGCATGCCCTATGCCGGAGCCTTTGCTACCCATACCGAACAGGTGCTGGTGCCCCATGTGACAGCAATCAAAGACAGCCTGGAAAAAAAATTTTCCACCTTGAAGACAGAAAACCCTCCTGTCGACATGCCAGGGGATATTTCTTTTGTGGTGTATCCGTTGCCCAAAATTGCCCTGTGCTATATTTTTTATGAGGCAGACGCGGATTTTCCTGCCGCAGTCACCTGCCTGTATTCCAGCAACGCGGACCGTTTCATGCCCATGGACGGCCTGGCGGATGTGGGGGAATACACCTCCAAAAAAATCATCGATCTGGTCACCTG
>JAABSS010000194.1 GCA_011390235.1 Desulfotignum sp. | reverse complement strand
AGATGACATTGTCACCGGTGCGGCAGTAACCCTGAGCGCTGACATGACCCTGCAGAACGGGTCTGTCATGAAAGCCGGTACTGAACTGGCTGCCAATGATGCTTCCAGCAACTTTGCCACTGCCAATGTTGGAGAATCCGAGGTGAACCGCCTGTCCAACCTGAGTGTACTCACCCAGGAAGATGCCCAGAAAGCCATTGCCATTGCAGATGCGGCTTTGAAAGATCTGGACAAAAACAGGGCGGACCTGGGTTCTGTGCAGAACCAGCTGACCTCCACCATTGCCAACATTTCCACCACACGTGTGAATGTGGCATCAGCGGAATCTTCCATCCGTGACGTTGACTTTGCAGAGGAATCTGCCAACTTCACCAAGATGCAGATCCTGCAGCAGGCCGGCACCTTTGCCATGAGCCAGGCCAATGCCAGCGCCCAGGGCGTTCTGAGCCTGCTCCAGTAAACACGGATCTGACAACCCCATAACCATCGGGTCTTCGGACCCGGTGCCAAAGCCCCGGGAAAAATTTTCCCGGGGCTTTTTTTTTCTCATGTTTTCATGGGAATATCCGATACTAGTTACAATGTAATATTTAGTAATAAACGAACGGGCACGACACGGAGGAACGCACATGGCTACAGGATCCATCACCACCCTGGGACTGGGTTCCGGTCTGGAGCTGCAGAACATTTTAGACCAGCTCAAGGACGCGGACCGGGCATCCATTAATGCCAAGGAAAACCAAAAAACTCAGCTCCAGGAAAAGATCACCGCCTACAACCAGGTGAACGCCAAACTGTTCAACATCAAATCCGACACCTTGTCCCTGTCTTTGGAATCAGATTTTTTAAAGACATCAGCACAGGTTTCAGATGAAGAGGTGATCACTGCCACAGCCAATGATGGGATTGCAGCTGCCAGCTATGATCTGGAGGTCACCCAGAAAGCCCGGTACAACTCCTGGCAGTCCGTGGGGGTCGCCTCCAGCAATGCCGTGATCTATACTGCACCTGAAACCGGCATCACCAACCCCACCGCATCTTTTTCCACTGAATCACAGACCTATGACATTCTATATGGTGCGGCTGAAAGCCAGCAGACCATTTCCGTGACAGTAGATGCCGGTCTGAGCCTGGAACAGATCGCAGATGCCGTCAACACATCGGATGCCAATATGGATGCAGAGGGCAATCCCCTGGTACGGGCGTCTCTTGCGGAAAACAACGGCCAGTACTTTATCCGAATGTCCGCTGTTGCCGGCGGAGACAGTGTGGATGAACAGGTCAGCCTGAGCGGGTTCGACTATATCAAAACAGACACCACCTTCAGCATTGCCCGGGCCGACAATGACGATCCCATGTACATCAGCCTGGCACCCGGTGCCACCTATGCCCAGACCGTGGATGCCATCAACAATGCAACCGACAACCCGGGGGTCACGGCAGCCATCATCGATACCGGTACAAGCGAAGATCCTTTCCGCCTGACCCTGACCTCCAACGCCACGGGTGAAAACCACCGCATTGCCGTTCAGAACCTGCCCATGACCGAAGTCAACGGGGCAGGTGGGGATTCTCTGAACGCGGCATTCTCCGTAAACGGGGTGTCATACCAGCGGCAGTCCAATGATGCCATTACTGATGTCATCTCCGGGGTGAGCCTGAACTTGAAAAAAACCGGAGAAACCACGGTGGCGGTGCAGAAAAACACGGATGTGGTCAAAGATAAAATTCTGTCCCTCGTGGACAATTTCAATGACCTGATCACCCTTGTCAAGGGAGAGGAATCAGATGCTGACGACACAGATGCAGCAGATGACGCTGCCAATCCCCTTGAAAACGATTACACCATAAACAGTATGACCAGCAAACTGCAGGCATTGTTCACCACATCCACGGATATTTCTTCGGCGTACAAAAGTCTGGCTGACATCGGCCTTGAAATAAACCGGGACGGCACCTTGACCATGGATGAAGACATCCTGGACCAGGCCCTGGCATCCGACCCGGACGGGGTGTTCCAGTTGTTTGTGGGAGATCCCGATGTCGGTGTCACCGGTCTTGGAAACCTGCTTAATGACGGTATCACCGACATGATCAGCACTTCCGGGGTCGTGACCACGGAAATCAATGAGGCGGAGACCAGAATGGACCGGCTGGACAAACAGATCGAAACCGCCACCATCCAGCTGGACAAACGGTATGAAACCATGGCTGCCAGTTTTGTCAGACTGGACACCTATATCCGGCAGCTGAATGCAGAATCCGAATATATGCAGTCAATGATCGACTCATTCAACAAAACAACCGAAAAATAAAGAAAGCGACACCCAGATACCAGGAGGTATGATTAATGGCACTTGCCCAGGTAAACACCTATTTGACCAACCACTATGAAGGCATGACCCCGGAACAGTTGATTCTTTTGCTCTTCAAGGGAGCACTGGACCGCATCGCACTGACCCGGCAGGCGATTGAAGAAAATAATATCCAGAAACGCGGCGAAAATTTAAGCAGGGTCATTGCCATTGTGGCTGAACTGAACGCTGCGATCGATCCGGAAATGCAGGATGATGGCACCCGTTTTTTACGGGGGCTTTATACCGCCATCCTGGCTGAACTGCCAAAAGTATCCATGAGCAATGACACCGCTGTTCTGGACCGGACGGAAAAATATCTCACCCGGCTGAAAACCATATGGGAAACCGATGTCATGGGCCAATCCAAACCTGCGGCAAAGAAAACCGGCATAGCACCGGTCCCTGAAAAAAAACCCGGGACATCTCCTATGACCGCATATGGGAAACCAGTTGCTGCCCGGCCGTTCAGCGCTGTCTCAGTATGATGAAACAAGGATGATAAAATGGGATTCACACAGATAAAAAAAGCACTGAACCATCTGGATGATCTCCAGGCAGACCACATGGCTTCCTTTGACACCGAACTGATGCCGGATCTTGAAAAACAGATGACCGAACGAAAACAGGGCTTTGCAGAACTTGAAAAAGCCATGAATGCCATGGATCCTGATCTTCAGACCCGGGCAGACAGGGAAGATGACCTGCAGGTGACGGAAATAATCAAACAAATCCGGATGCTCATGCACCAGAACAAAACGCTGACAGCCCGGGTAGAGCACCATAAGGATGGATTGAAAAACAGTATGCACCGGATCGGAAAAGGCAAAAACGTGATTCACGCATATGGATCACCCGTATCCCACCGCAACCGGTCCAAAGTGATCAATTTTAAAAATTAATCCAAGGAGGCACCATGAATATCACACGTATGCAAAACGCCCCGGATGCACCTGATGCATCCGCCAGGGTACACGCGCCGTCCCTGGCCCGGGGGACAGGAACCGCAGGAACAAACAGTGTCCAGACACTCAAGGATGTGGAAAAATCAAACCGGTCGGCGGAAGACACCCGGAAAAGCAACGACACGGAACTGTCTCCGGGCGAAGCAAAAGAGATGGTGGAAGATCTGAACGAACACATGGACACCCTTCAGACCCATCTGGGATTTTCCATACGGGAGGGCCTGGACCGCCAGGTAGTGGTGGAAATCAAAAACCGTCAGACCGATGAGCTGATCAAACAGATCCCTTCCGAAGAGCTGCTGAAAATCATGGAGAACATGAAGGAGCTGACCGGTATTATTTTTGATCAATCTGTGTAAGCAGGCGGATCAGGTTGTCCGCCCGTTTCGTTGTGCTGGACAGGGCGAACCGGCCGGCTTCGGCCAGAATCTGCAGTTTCTTGAGATTTTGTACTTCATTTGAAAAATCCACATCCTGGATGGCTGAGGCGGAAGAAGACACATTTATTTTTG
>JAABSS010000193.1 GCA_011390235.1 Desulfotignum sp. | reverse complement strand
GAAGAAACAGAAAAAGAGGTACCGAAAGATGAGGCTGTCAGGCAGATCACTTCTCTGGAACGGGAACTTACGGACCTGAAAGAGGACCATCGGACCACCCAGGAGGAACTGGAGACCTCCAACGAGGAACTCAAGTCGGTCAACGAAGAGATGTATTCTTCCAACGAAGAACTCCAGAGCACCAATGAGGAGCTGGAATCATCCCGGGAGGAACTCGAATCATTGAACGAGGAACTCTCAACAGTCAACAACGAACTCCACCAGAAGATTGTCGAGGTCCAGGAGGCTTACAGCCGGATAACGGATGTCCTCAACAGTACCGGCATCGCCATATTGTTTCTGGACAATGACCTTCAGATCAAACGGTTTACCCGGGAGGCATCCCGGCTGATTAACCTCATTGAAAAGGATGTGGGCCGGCCCTTTGATCACATCTCCCACAACCTGGATATCGGCAATTTGACGGACAAGGTGCGTTCAGTGCTCAAGCAATTGTCCTACAAAGAAGAAGAAGTCCAGACCACTGACGGCCATTGGTACAGGATGCGTATTATGCCGCATCGGACCGACAACAACCATATCGAGGGAGCGGTGTTGACCTTTATCAATATTGATCCCCAGAAAGCGGTCCAGAAAAAACTTGACGCTTCCTTTCATTCAGCCAAACGGTTTGCCGAAGCCATTGTTGACACGGTCAGGGAATCACTTGTGGTCTTAGATGCAGACAAAAAGGTGGTCATGGCCAACCGCCGGTTTTACGAGACCTTTCAGACATCACCGGAAAAAACGCAGAAGCGTAATTTTTTCGATCTGGGGAACAGCCAATGGGACATCCCTGCGCTTCGGCAACTCCTGAAAGATATCACAGAGCATGACCGTGCATTTGAGGACTACGAAATATCGCTTCATTCCGAAACCATCGGATACAAGCTGATGCGGCTCAATGCCCGGCGCCTGCGGGATAAAGATCCTGATCAGGACCGTATTCTTCTGGCCATCGAGACAATAACCGGATCAGAAGCGCAACAACCAAGTGACAAGGAAGGATAGACCATGCCTCATGATGACAGGGATTTTGATCTTCAGCAATTACGGAAAAAGGCAGAGCAGATTGTAGATGAGCGGCAGGAAGAAACATTTGAAAAGAGTGAATCCGACATGGTCCGCATTATCCATGAGCTTGAAGTCTATCAGGAGGAGGTGGAGCTTCAAAACCAGGATCTGCGGGAGAGTGCGAAAAGTCTTGAAAACGCCCGCAATGAGTGGTTCGAGCTTTTTGATGCGGCCCCGGTCGGGTTTATTATCATAAACACACAGAGCATGATCGAACGGTGCAACCAGGCGGCTGCCCGTCTTCTCACCGGAACCCGGAATCCCATGAGCGGCCGCTCGATTCTGTCCCGGATCCATCCGCATGACCGGAAGATGTATCATTCTTTTGCCAGTTCGATGACAGCGTATCCCGGGGTCGCCTCGTTCCAGGAGGTACGGCTTGTTCAGAAAAACGGAGAAATCGTCTATGTGCATATGGAGGGATCTGCTGTAAAAGACACTGAAGGGGAATTCAATAAATTCCGCGTGGCCCTGGTGGATATCAGCGACCGGAAAGCCTATGAAAAATCTTTGAAAAAAGTCCTGGGGGAGCTGGAGGACCGGACAGCCGAACTCGAGGGGCGAAACCGCCAGCTTGCAAGGCTCACCAGTGAACTCACCCTGGCCGAACAAAGAGAGCGCAAACGCCTTGCTGAAGTTTTACATGACCATCTCCAGCAGCTGCTTGCCGGGGCCCGGCTCCACCTGGAAATCCTCTCCGGCAAAGTTAGTGGACAGGATACGGCAATCTGCAAAATCGCCTATGACCTGGTAACCAAGTCCATAGAAACCTCCCGCACGCTTTGCTCGGAGCTGTCACCGCCGGTCCTCTACCAGAATGAACTGCCCGAAGCACTGCGATGGCTGGCCCGGTGGATGGCCGCTACACACCGGATTGACGTTGACCTTGATCTGCCGGATGATTTTGTTTTTCTTCGGGAGGAACTCAAAGTGCTTCTTTTTCATTCGGTCCGGGAGCTTCTTTTCAATGTGGTCAAGCATGCTGAAACATCGACTGCACAGCTGACCATGCAGGAAAAAGACGGACACATCCGGATCATTGTCAGTGACAAGGGGTGCGGGTGTGATCCAAAAAGTCTGACATTGAAGGGTCCAGGTACAGGATTCGGACTTTTTGCCATCCGGGAAAGACTGGAACTTCTCGGGGGAAACCTGGAGATTGCATGCGCGCCCGATGAAGGGGTCACCACAACAATCTTTTTGCCGGTGGACCCCCCGGTATATACAAATTCGGGCCAGCCTTCCCCGGTTCCTGAAGAATTTCTTGAAATTACAGAGCTTTCGAAAAAGCCTTCTCCTTTCAACGGAAAAATCCGGGTAATGCTGGTTGATGATCATGCAGTGATGCGGCAGGGGCTTTCATCTTTTCTTTCTGTGCACGAGGATATCGAGATCGCAGGCGAGGCGGCTGACGGTGAAGCAGCTGTGGAAATGGCCCAGCAGATCCAGCCGGATGTTATTCTCATGGATATCAACATGCCGAAAATGAACGGGGTGGAAGCCACCCGCCAGATCCGATCAAAGATGCCCGGCATCCGGATTTATGGTCTTTCCATGTACGAGGCTGAAGATCAGGCCCATGCCATGACCGAAGCCGGGGCCGCAGGCTACCTGTGCAAAAGTGGAAACTCCGAATCACTGCTGGAAGCCATCCGCGAAGAATAACCCATGCGCCCTTAACAGAGCGCTTATGGCAGGTGTCTATGAATACGTATTTATAGTGCTATAATTAAGGAGATATGGCATACAGGTACAACAAGGGATACCATGTCAATTCCCGGGCAGATTCTCAGCAGGGGACTGTCAATTTGGTATGGGTGCCGGAACCCGGCCGGGATACGATTTTTACCTCACCCCCTATGTGGGCCAGCCGTTCCTGAATGCTGAACAAACCAAAAGTGGCTTCTTCTGCAATCCTGTCTTTAAGCGTAACAGGATCAAACCCTGTGCCTTTGTCCTGAACACTGAGTGCAATGCAGGTGTCATCGAGTTTTTTCAGCCTTACTTCGGCTTCTGGAACATCGGCATGCTTAACCGTATTGAGAACCAACTCCCGGGCACACTCGAACAAAAGGATTCTTGTGTTTTTGTCATCCGGTTCTGCCTGGTGGTCCAGATCAAGATGGATGGTGAATTCATTGGTTTGCTGCATATGAAGTGCAAGCCATCGCAGCCCCCCGCACAGACCGCCTTCCTGGAGTGCCGGCGGGCTGAGGTCCAGGGCCAGGGAACGCGAGGTCTGTATGGCCTGGTCCAGGGTATTGTCAATGGTTTCAACAACCTGTTGTGCCTGTGCCGTCTGATTGCAGCGTTTTAAAATTCCCAGTTGCATGCGTGCCCCCACAAGCAGCTGCTGGACATTGTCATGAAGAATCTTGGCCAGCCGCTTTCGTTCCTCATGTTCCACCCGGGTCAGTCTATTGGCAAGTGCGCGCAGATGTTTTGCCTGTAATTCGACCTGTGCTGTTCTCTGCTTCACCCGATTTTCCAGGGTTTGGTTAAAGGCGAGAAGCTGGTTTTCATGTATTTTTTTTTCTGTAATATCTATAACCATGCCGAGGTTGAAGCCCATCTTGCCCTGTGCATCCAAAAAAGATTCAGAACGGTCGCTGACCCAATGTTCGGAACCATTCGGATGAATCACTCTGTATTCATTCTCAAATTCTGCTGCAGTTTTTTTGAATTCGCTCACAGTTTTTTCTACTTTGGCACGGTCATCAGGATG
>JAABSS010000192.1 GCA_011390235.1 Desulfotignum sp. | reverse complement strand
TCTGCGGTTGCCGTATTCTGCATAGGCCAAGGCTGTGGTTCTGTACACAAGGTGGGCCATTTTAGAAAAAGGCAGAAAGGCAAACAGATTGAAGATGGCGATCAGGTGCAGGTAGTAGAATGCATAGGATGTCCATTCCAGATGTGCCAGACGGGCCATCTCCGTAAGCATGCCGGTAACACCCAGAGAAAAGACAATGCCCAAAATATACCAGTCCTTGTAGGTGGTAACCTGGTCTTTGTTGTCCAGACGGCTTTTGATCATGATCCCGGAGCCGATGACCAGGGCCACACCGGCAATATTGGCAAGCCATTTGACCGGATTGAGCTGGGAATAGGGGCCGGGTGTCTGAAATACATAAAGGACGATAAAGAAAATACCGGTGACGATAGCCAGACCGATAAAAGAAAATAACACCATCATATGGGGGGTGGCCCGTTCCTGGTTCGTGCCGCACTCATTGAACTTATTGTGCTTGAGAATCAAAGGAATCACCCGGCCCAGAGCCTGGAGAAAGGCTTTTACATCAATGTTTTTCTTATCGGTTTTCCCTTCCATAACCGCATTTTGGTGGATATCGTTCACAAACCGCCTGAGGCTGAGAAAAAAGATGACCACCACAGCCCCGGCAAGTGGCACAAAGGTAAGATCCACAAACCAGGTGGAAAAGAAATCCGCCTGGGCAATGACATGTTCCCCGCCTTCATGGGCATGGGACCAGGCAATGCCGAATACATTGAACAGTTTGGTCATCACATCTTCATGGACCATGGTGATATAGGCAAAAATGGCAAACCATATGGCTGGAATTCCCAGAAGCCAGGGCAGTTTTTTGGGATCATTCACTGCTTTGGCAAGCGGCTTGGGCTGGGCATATTCGGTAATGGCTGCGGACCGGATAGCGGCCATGACATCTCCGGGAGCAGCCCCCCTGGGACACATCTCAGTACAGTCGCCGCAATTGTGACACAACCAGATGTCTGCGCTGCCAAGCAGCCGGTCCTTAAGTCCCCAGGAAGCAGCAATCATTTCCTTTCTGGGAAAAGGGCTGTTTTCAGGTGCAATAGGGCAGGCCACGGAACAGGTGGCGCACTGGTAACATTTTTTTAAAGTTTCTCCGCCAAGACCGCGCATCTGGGCTATGAATTCCAGGTCAGGTTGGGCAAGATAAGTTTCAGTCATATTATGATACCTCCGTATATATTTTGTATGCTGACATTAGAATCCCTTGAACGGGTTGGGACCCAGCGCATCAACCTCTTCAACAAAATCATTGATGATTTTTGGCAGTTTGTCGTATTCATCAATGGCCACTTCCACAAAGGCGACACGTTCTTCTTCCAAAGCCAGGCTGGACAGGGCATCCCCTATTTTCTTCACGCGGATTTCAGCCAGTTCAGATCCTTTGACAAAATGGCACTGGTAGTCATCTCCATGCTTGCAGCCGATAAGAATGACACCGTCCATACCCTGGGCCAGGGCATCCTTGATCCAGATGACGTTGACCGAACCCAGGCACCGCACCGGTATAAACCGTACATCCGGTGAATAGTCAATGCGGTTCAGGCCTACCATATCCAGGGCCGGAAACGCATCGTTTTCACAGATCAACGCCAGGAACCGAAAAGGGGGCTCGTCAAAATCATCTTCCGATGGCACCCCGACCGCCTTGACCTGGGAACCTATGGAGTCGATGGTATAGTCGGCAAAGGAGATAATCCGTTCCGGGCATGCCCCCATACAGGTGCCGCACCGTCTGCACCGGGTGTGGTTGGCCTTGGGGGTGCCTTTTTCATCATCATCCAGGGCGCCAAAAGGACATTCCACAGTGCACCGTTTGCACTGGGTGCATCTTTGGAAGAAAAATTCCGGAAAGGTCATGTCTCCGGATCTGGGATGGACTGCCATCCCCCGGTTGGCACTTTCAACGCACTGGATGGCCTTAAGGGCCGCACCGGTTGCATCTTCAATGGATTCTTCAATGGTCATGGCACGGCGGATGGTGCCGGCTGCATAAATGCCGGTTCTCTGGGTTTCATAGGGAAAGCAGATATAATTGGAGTCAGCATACTGACCGAAAATATCATTGTCTCTGAAGCCGGGTCCCTGCCTGTATGCCAGGTTTACCACAGGATCATCTTTTGTAACCGGTACCATGCCGGCGGCCACAACAACCATGTCCGCCTTCAGGGCCAGGTTCTCTCCCAAAAGGGTGTTGACAGCAGTTACCGCCAGGCTGTCTCCCTGTGTTTCCACCCCTGTCACCGCACCCTTTGTCATGAATATACCGTCTTCCTGCTGCATGCTTTTGTAAAAATATTCCTGCAGTCCGGGGGTGCGCATGTGCTGATAGATGACATAGGCTTTGCCGTCTGTATAATCTTCGGTCACATACCGGGCTTGTTTCAGGGCCACCTGGGAAGTAACCGACCCGGCATAGTCAAAGTCTGCATCATCTTCATCTTTGCCGGGAGACTGGATGAAAACCACATTTTTGGCTGCTTTCCCGTCGGAAGGTCTGATAATTTTTCCCTGGGCTGCAAGCATTTCAAATTCATGGTTGGTGACCACGTCAGGCAAATCAAGCCCTAAGTGCGCATAGTTTTCTTTGGACATGTCTGCAGGCCGCCACCCGGCTGCGAGAATGACAGCGCCGTAAAGTTCACCATCAGGATCGAGTTTGAGAATATCAAGCCTGCCCTCATTGTATTCCAGAAATTTTTCATGGGCCGCTTCCGGGTCAAGCTCCTTGCCGGTCTCATCCACCATCATTTCTTCGGGCAGAGGAAAAGGCACATCAAACGGAATCCTTTCGCCGGGTTTTTTAAAAGTTACCGTGAATTCGCCGGGTTGACCGGCAATACGTGCCACTTCACAGTTTGTTCTGACATCAATGCCGGGATATCCTTCAATCTCCTGGATCATTTTGTCCACCACCGGTGCCTGCAGGGTCTCAAAAGGAGCTGACACCGGCATCTGGCTGCGCAGTTTTGCTGCATACCCGCCAAGGGCATCGGTTTTTTCAACAATGGTCACATCATAACCGGTCCTGGCTGCATCCAAAGCCGCTGCCATGCCGGTAACCCCGCCACCCAGTACGAGGATTTTTTTGGAAAATGATTCCGGTTTATAGGGTGTGGGCTGCTTGACTTTTTCCAGGCGGATCATACCCATTTTAAGGTAGTCTTCCGCCTTCATCTGGATACGGTCAAAATGCTCTTCATCATCTTTCTGCTCCTGGGTCAGTGCGGGATAAGTTTCCCGGGAATGGGGCCATACCACGCCTTCCCGTAAATTCACCCGTTCAACAAGGCAGTTGTCAAAACGGAAAACGTCAAAGTTGACCCGGCGGGAGCATGCGCCGATAACCATGGCATTGACCTTTTCTTCGTCAACATCCTTCTGGATGAGTGCCACGCCTTCTTTGGAGCACAGGAAAGGATGGGTGGTACAGTTTACGCCCTCTTCTTCAGGAATATCCACCAGATCTTCCATGTCAAGGGTATCTCCGATTCCGCAGCCTGTGCAGATATATACGCCGTATTTCTTATCCATGGTTTATATTACCTCCTTACAAGGGTCTGAATGGCTTTGAGTGCCATGCCGGTGGCATTCTGGTTGGAAGTGACAACATCGGCCGGCTTGCTGGCGCATCCTGCCGCAAACATACCGCCTTTTGAATAATCATTGACAATGAACCCGTCCGCATCATAGGTCAGTTCTGCTGCAGGCTTGTCAATGGCTGCGGTGGGCTGCATCCCGGTGGCCAGGACCAGCAGGTCGACATTCTGTCTGATTTTATCGCCGGTGATAGTGTCTTCGGCCACCAGATTGATGTTACCGGTGGTCTCATCTTCAC
>JAABSS010000191.1 GCA_011390235.1 Desulfotignum sp. | reverse complement strand
CGCGGACCATCCTGCCAGAAGAACTGACAAAAATGGGGGCAATGGTGGATGAAGTCACTGCTTATGAAACCGTTCAGGACAGTGACAACAAAGACACCCTCACCACCCTGCTGCAAGAAAAACAGATCGATGCCGTCACATTTACCAGTTCCTCCACTGTGTCCAATTTCATCTCCCTGCTGGATCCGGATCAGGCACCGCAATTATTGAAAGATGTGACCATTGCCAGCATCGGCCCCATCACCTCTGATACCGCCAGGTCTTTGGGGCTGGAACCTTCCATTGAAGCAGATCCCTATACCATTGCCGGCCTGGTGGACAGCCTGGTGGCCCATTTTTCAGCGGCAGGCCGGCCATGATAGCAGGAACCCGTTCCATCAACTATTTGCGGATATCTGTGACAGACCGGTGCAATTTCCGGTGCCGGTATTGTATGCCGGCATCCCCTTTTGCCGTCATCCCCCACCAGGAAATCGCCAGGTATGAAGAAATCTTAAAAATCACCCGCCTGGCATGTGAAATGGGCATCACAAAGGTCCGGGTTACCGGCGGGGAGCCGTTTGTCAGAAAAGACATTTTTTCTTTTCTGGAACAGCTGTGCCGCATGGATGCCCTCTCCGATATTTCCATCACCACCAACGGGGCCCTGTTGACCCGTGACAAGATACAGCATCTTCTGGACATGGGTATCAAACGCCTCAATTTCAGCCTGGATACCCTGGACCCTGAAAAATTTGCCGCCATTACCGGCAGGGACCGGTTTGACCGGGTATGGGATGCCATCATGACCGCCCATGACCTGGGCATGACTCCCGTAAAGATCAACACCGTGGTGCTCCGGGGCATCAATGACAATGAGATTGCCGCCATTGCAGCACTCACCCGCAGGTTTCCCTTCCATATCCGGTTCATCGAATACATGCCCATGGGGGATTCCCAGATGGAAAAACAGCAGCAGATTTTGACAACACAGATCAGACAGATTCTGGAGAAAGAGATAGGTCCGCTCTTCCCCATGCCCCATGAAGCCAGTGACGGACCGGCCAAAAAATTTGAATTTAAGGGCGCCCCTGGTGTGGTGGGGTTTATCACCCCCATTTCCTCGCATTTCTGCAGTGAATGCAACCGGCTGCGGCTTACCTCCAGGGGATTTTTGCGGCCCTGCCTGCTCAATGATTATGAAAAAGATATTTTAACCCCGCTGCGGAGCGGGGCAACTGATGCCCGGCTCAAAGAGATCATTCATGAAGCGCTTCAGCACAAACCATTGTTTCATACCCTGGGGACAGACAGACCCAGGGATATCCCCATCAGCCATATGACATCCATTGGCGGATAGTTTTTTGGCCACAGGCAAACTTTGGAGACCCATAATGGAAATACCTCCCCATCTGATGGAGCTGCTGAAAGAAAACGAAGAAATTGCTGAAAAATTCAATGAAATTGAAATCAGTATTTTAAATATTCTCAATTTTCAGGATTTTTTAGAAAAACTGCTCTTTGAGATAGGAGACAAATTCTCTCTTCCCTATATATGGATCTGCATCATCACAGAAAGCCCCCTTGCAGCACAGCTGAAAAACCTGGACAATTCAGCGCTGCTCAAAACCGCCACTGCCTTTGTGTCCAGACACAAATTTGTGGCAGTGACAAAGAACCGTTTTGCCCCCCTGCTGGCCAACACAGACCTTGACCGGTATACAGCCCTGGTACCGAAATCGGTGGACTGGGATATCGGCTCCATTGCCATTGCCCCCATCACCCTGGACGGGGATATCGTCGGCAGCATCAACCAGGCAGATCCGGACAAAAACCGGTTTGCCCCGGATATTGACGCTTCTTTGCTGGAACGGCTGGCTGTAAAGGTGTCTTTGTGCCTTTCCAATGTCACCGCCCATGAACGGCTGCGGTATATGGCGTATCACGATCCTTTGACCGGGCTTTTGAACCGGCGGGTCATGGAACGTATCCTGGAGCGGGAATTTGTGCGGGCCAGCCGGTATAAGATGCAGTTGACCCTGCTGTTTCTGGATCTGGATGACTTTAAAACCATCAATGACACCCATGGCCATGACATGGGAGATAAAGCCCTGTGCCATGTTGCCGGATGTCTGACCCGGCTCAAAAGAGATTCCGATGTGGTTGCCCGGTTTGCCGGCGATGAATTTGTGGTTATTCTGCCCTCCACCAGCCGATCCCAGGCAGAACATTATATGAACCGGGTGAAAAACATGCTGGCTGCAACCCCTGTTTCAGGCAAAGGCAGCTGTTTTTTTCTGCATGTGAGCCATGGTGTCAGCTGCATCCAGGACCCTGACATCAATTCCGCGAAAACCATGCTCACAGCTGCAGATAAATCATTATACCGGGCAAAAATGAAAAAAAATCAGCTGAAGAGCGCTTTTTTAAAATAACACAGATGCACCAGGTAATCATGAACCTGTGCACCAATGCCTACCATGCCATGATAACAGGTGGCGGAACCCTGACCGTTATAAAGATCCTTGCCAAAGCATTTGGTCCCTATTTTACCACCAAAGAGATCGGCAGGGGCACAACTTGCAGCACAAACACAGCAGCCCCCCTGAAAAAAATTCAGGGGGGCTGAAGCATTTCTTCTACCGGACTGCCGGGCTTTATTGCCTGGCAATATCCCGGATTAATCTAAAATCAGCTCAATCTGTACCATGGGGGCCACATCCCCTTTTCTTGGTCCCAGTTTGGTAATTCTGGTATACCCACCCTGGCGTGAAGCAAACTTTTCCGACATTTCGTCGAAAAGTGTATGAACAACATCTTTTTCCCGTATCACTGCCAGGGCCTGCCGTCTGGCATGCAGATCACCTCTTTTGGCCAGCGTGACCATGTTATCGGCAATTTTTCTTAAGCCTTTGGCTTTGGCTTCTGTGGTTTTGATGCTGGTGTGCTTGAACAGGGAAGTCACCATGTTTCTAAACATCGCCTTTCGATGGCTTGAGGTTCTGTTCAGTTTTAATACGGATTTTCTATGTTTCATGGCGGTTTATTCTCCTTCCTGATTATTCTCTTCTTCCGGCGGTTCAAATCCCTCAAGATCCATCCCCAGGGAAAGGTCCATGGAAGCCAGGACTTCTTTTATTTCATTCAAGGATTTTCTGCCAAAATTCTTGGTTTTGAGCATTTCACTGTCTGTTTTCTGAACCAGCTGATAAATGGTATGAATTCTGGCGTTCTTAAGACAATTGGAGCTGCGCACAGACAATTCCAGTTCATCCACGGACCGGTAGATATTTTCATTAAATTTTCCATCCGCGTCTTCACCACTTTCTTCGTCGTAATCCGGCTCTTTTTCCTCATCAAAATTGATAAAGGGATTCATCTGCTCTTTGAGAATCTTGGCAGCATAGGCAACGGCATTTTCCGGCATAACACTGCCGTCGGTCCATACTTCCAGGGTGAGCTTGTCATAATCGGTTTTCTGACCGATCCGGGATGTTCCCACCACATATTTAACGCGTTTAATCGGGGAAAAAACAGAATCTATGGGGATGGTGCCGATGGGCGCATCATCATCCTTGTTGGCGGATGCCAGAGAATACCCCTTCCCTGTTTTCACCACCATGGTCATGTTCAATACCCCTTTGTTTGAAAGGCTTGCAATGTGCTGCTCCGGGTTCAGGATTTCCACTTTGCCATCAGGGCTGATAATATCTGCACCGGTTGCCTTGGTCTCACCTTTGGCCTTGAGGGTCAAAATTCTGTCTTCCACATCATGGACGCTCAGTTTGAGCTCTTTCAGGTTCAGGATGATCTCGGATACATCTTCCCGGACATCAGAAATAACACTATATTCATGAAGGGCATCATCGAATTTCACAGAT
>JAABSS010000190.1 GCA_011390235.1 Desulfotignum sp. | reverse complement strand
AGCGGGCCTCCGGCATCAAGGATTCCGGGCGTATCCTGCCGGGGCACGGCGGCATGCTGGACCGGATTGACGGGCTTTTGCTGGCCATTCCCGTTTTGTACGGATACCTTATGGTGGCGGTATGAAGCATCTTTCCATTCTGGGAGCCACAGGGTCCATCGGTACCTCCGCGCTTGATATCGTCAGAATGCATCCGGACCGGTTTCAGGTCAAAGCCCTGACAGCCGCCAACAACCTGCCCCTGCTCTGCCGCCAGATTGCGGAATTTACCCCGGATATGGTGGCGGTGCTGGATGCGGGCAAGGCCCGGGAACTGGCCGGCATGCTCACAGGGCCCTGCCGGCCGGATATTGTTTTCGGCGATTCGGGATATATCCAGGCTGCTGCCTGGGACACCACGGATATTGTCCTGCTGGCCATGGTGGGCTCGGCCGGACTGAAACCGGCCCTGGCTGCCATTGATGCACAAAAAGACATCGCCCTGGCCAACAAGGAAACCCTGGTAATGGCAGGAGATATCGTCATGGCCCGGGCCAGGGAAAAAAACGTTTCCATTTTCCCGGTGGACAGCGAGCATTCAGCCATTTTTCAAAGTATCATGGGCAACCAGGTGCGGGATGTGAAACAGATTTTTCTCACCGCCTCGGGCGGACCCTTCAGGAATACCCCCAAAGAGGCGTTTGCAGGAATTACCAGAGAAGATGCCCTGAATCACCCCAACTGGTCCATGGGAGACAAGATATCCATTGATTCAGCCACCCTCATGAACAAGGGCCTGGAGCTCATCGAGGCAGTTCACCTGTTTGATATCTGCCATGAAGACATCCAGGTGCTGATCCATCCCCAGAGTATTGTGCATTCCATGGTGGGATACAGGGACGGGTCTGTCATGGCCCAGATGGGGGTGCCGGACATGAAACAGGCCATTGCCTTTGCCCTGTCCCTTCCGGACCGCCTGGATCTGGACATGGGATTTCCCGATTTTGCACAAATACAGTCTTTGACCTTCCATGCGCCGGATACCCTCCGGTTTCCCTCCCTGGAACTGGCCCGGGAAGCCTGCAGACAGAAAGGCAGCATGCCCGCGGTGATGAATGCGGCCAATGAGGTGGCTGTTCAGGCTTTTTTAGACAGGCGGATGGGATTTGTGGATATTTTTCGCATTATTTCCGCTACCATGGCCTGCCATACCTGCATTGACAATCCAGATCTTTCAGGTATTATTGAAGCCGATCAATGGGCCCGGGTAAAAGCCGAATCCCTTATATAAACAAGAGAGGTAAAAGTGGGTCATTCTGCTGTCGCATTTGTTATTGTTATTGGTGTTCTGGTGTTCATCCATGAGCTGGGACATTTTCTGGCTGCCAGATTTTTCAAGGTCGGCGTGGATGTTTTCTCCCTGGGGTTCGGTCCCAAAATATTTACAAAAAAACACGGCCGCACCGAGTATTGTATTTCCGCCATTCCTTTGGGGGGATATGTGAAAATGGTGGGAGAAGAACCTGGCAAGCCCCTGGATCCCCGGGATGTGCCTGTTTCATTTTCCCACAAACCCTTGTCCCACAAAAGCCTGATCGTGGCGGCCGGACCGGTATTTAATTTTTTGCTTGCCATTTTTATCTTTTATGTACTGTACCAGTTTTCCGGCATTTATCTGGCAAAACCTGTCATCGGCGAGGTGCTGGACAACACCCCGGCACAGCAGGCAGGGCTGATGCCCGGTGATGTCATTCAAACCATTGACGGAAAAGAGATTCAGTCTTTTGAAGACATTACCCGGATAGTCACCACCTCTCGGGGTCAGGTCATGCAGATCCAGGTGAACCGGGAGGGCCGGCCTGTTCGCCTGTCTATTACCCCCAAAAAAAGCGAGGCGAAAAATGTGTTCCAGGAAACCGTGGACCGGTATGTCATCGGCATCAAAAGCAGCGGAGATGTGTTCCACAAATCCCTGAACCCGTTCCAGGCCATGGGCCGGTCCATTTCCGATACAGCCGGGCTGGTGAAACTGACCATTGTCTCTGTGGGTAAAATGATCTCCGGCAGCCTGTCTGCGGACAATCTGGGCGGACCCATCATGATCGCACAGATGGCCGGGGAGCAGGCCAAGGCCGGTGCCGTGAATTTTGCCTGGTTCATTGCCCTGTTGTCCGTCAACTTAGGGATCATCAATCTGTTTCCCATACCGGTTCTGGACGGGGGACATCTTGTGTTTTTCGGCATTGAAGCGGTCACCGGAAAAAGTGTGAGCGAAAAACTGCGGGAAAAAATGATCCAGTTCGGGGCAGCCATCCTGGTGGCCTTGATGGTATTTGTTTTTTACAATGACATTTTACGGATTTTCAGTGGTGAATAAGATGGTTTATAATATTGAAATAGCATTGAAACCACAGTTGCGGGATGCTGAGGGATCTGCACTGATCAAAAAAGCAGACACCTATTTTGGTATCTGTATCCAGTCGGCACGCAGTATTCATGTGGTGACCATTGAGGCGGATATTGCCAAAGAAGACCTGGAGCGGGTGCAAAATGAAATTTTCACCAATCCGGTAACCCGGATATCATCTCTGGTGCCTCTGGATATCGCTTTTGACTGGTGCATCTGGATCGGGTTCAGGCCCGGGGTAAAAGACAATCCCGGCGCCACTGCCATGGAGGCCATTGCAGATCTGCTGGGCAAGTCATTCAGGCCGGATGAAGGCATATATACCTCCCGCCGCTACTGCCTGAAAGGGGAGAACCTGACCCGGTCGGATGTGGAGAAACTGGCAGAACAGCTGTTGTCCAACCCCATTATCCAGCGGTATAAAATTTTTTCACGATCCCAATGGGACCCGGTAAAAGGAGCTGATGTCAAACCGGCCCGGGTTATTTTGGACCACACCCCCTGTTTTGATTTTATTGACATTGATTCAGATCAGACCCTGGCACAGATCAGTGACCAGCGCAATCTTGCCCTGAACGCCAGAGACATCCCCATTATCAGAAACTATTTTCTGGATCCCGATGTGCTGGAACAGAGACGGAAAATGGGGCTGTCCAGACCCACGGATGTGGAACTGGAATATATTTCCCAGGCCAGAAGCGACCATTGCAACCACAACACCTTCAATGGCATCTTCCGGTACAAGGATGTGCTGTCCGGGGAGGTGACCATTGAACATTCTTTGTTCAAAACCTATATCCAGCAGCCCACCCTGGCCTTGAAGGAAAAAAAAGACTGGGTGGTGTCCGTGCTTTGGGACAATGCCGGGGTAGGGGAGTTTGACGAAGAAAACAATTATGTGATCACCGGCGAAACCCATAACTCCCCATCCAACATGGAAGCCTATGGCGGGGCCATCACCGGTATTGTGGGCGTATACAGAGACCCTATGGGAACAGGTCTGGGCTCCAGACTGTTCATGGGCAGTTTCGGGTTTTGTGTGGGGGATATCACCTATGACGGCCCCCTGAAACCGCCCCTGCACCCCAGACGTCTGTTGGACGGGGTGATCGAAGGGGTCAAGGACGGGGGCAACAAAAGCGGGGTTCCCACCACATTCGGCCAGACCCTTTTTGATCCGGGTTACATGGGCAAAAGCCTGGTGTTTGTCACGGCCCTGGGCATCATGCCCAAACAGGTGGCAGGCAGGCCCAGCCATGAAAAGAAAACCGCGCCCGGGGATCTGATTATCATGAGCGGGGGCCGGGTGGGCAAAGACGGTATCCACGGGGTGACCGCCTCTTCGGAAAGTTATTCAGAAAACACTCCGGCCGGCCATGTACAGATCGGAGACCCCTATACCCAGAAAAAAATGCATGATTTTCTCCTTGTGTGCCGGGATGAAGGCCTTATCCAGTTTATTACCGATAACGGCGGGGGCGGGCTGTCCTCTTCCATCGGCGAATCCGCCATG
>JAABSS010000189.1 GCA_011390235.1 Desulfotignum sp. | reverse complement strand
CCTGCATTTTTTCCATTGATTTTGCCCTGAAAATGATGGGCGATATTCAGCAGTACTTTATTGACAACAATGTGAAAAATTTTTATTCGGTATCGATTTCCGGCTACCATATTGCCGAAGCCGGTGCCAATCCCATCTCCCAGCTGGCCTTTACCCTGGCCAACGGGTTTACCTATGTGGAATATTATCTGTCCCGGGGCATGCCCATTGACAGTTTTGCCCCGAACCTGTCCTACTTTTTTTCATCCGGCATGGACCCGGAATACAGCGTCATCGGCCGGGTGGCCCGGCGCATCTGGTCCGTGGCCTTAAAGCACAAGTACGGCAGTGCTGCCCGGTCGCAAATGCTGAAATACCACATCCAGACATCCGGCCGGTCCCTGCACAGCCAGGAGATCCAGTTTAACGATATCCGCACCACCCTGCAGGCGCTTTATGCCATCTACGACAACTGCAACAGCCTGCACACCAACGCCTATGATGAGGCGGTCACCACGCCGTCGGCGGAATCGGTGCGTCGGTCTCTGGCCATCCAGATGATCATCAACCGGGAACTGGGCACCACCAAAAACGAAAACTTTAACCAGGGCAGCTTTCTCATTGAAACCCTGACCGACCTGGTGGAAGAAGCCGTACTGGCGGAATTTGACCGGATAACGTCCCGGGGCGGGGTTCAGGGCGCCATGGAGCGGGGATATCAGCGCAGCAAGATCCAGGAAGAATCCATGTACTACGAGTACCTTAAGCATTCCGGCGAACTGCCGCTCATCGGAGTCAACACCTTTGTCAACCAGGAGGCGGATACGGATAGCGCCATCGGCTGCCTGGAACTGGCCCGGGCCACGGAAGAAGAAAAACAATCCCAGCTGAAACGGCATCATCAGTTTGTGGAAAGCAACAAAAACAAGGCGCCGGCCGCCATCCGGCAACTGAAAGAAGCGGTTCTGGCCGGTGACAATATCTTCGGCGAACTGATGCACACGGTCCGCTACTGCACCATGGGGCAGATCACCCGGGCCCTGTATGAAGTGGGCGGGCAGTACCGGCGCAATATGTGAAGCCGCACCTTGATTATCCTTACGGCCAATGATGATTTGTGCCATACGCCCCTGCGATGGCGGTGGCCGAAACAAGGATCAGGGCCGTGAAGCGGACAACCGGGGGGTGTTATTTCCCTTTTGGCTGCTGGTGTTCTGCCGACAAAACCACCAGATTGGATTTGTCCTTTTTAAATTTTAATCCTTTATGTTCTTCTCCCACTTCTTCGATGGAACTAATGGCGTAAATGGAGAGATGAAGCGTCTTAACCCCTTCAAAATGCCGTTTCTGGTCTTCTTCTTCCGGATTAATGACCAGGGATTGGGTGTCAAAAACAAAGTCGGAAATCGCCACAAAGCTGAGCCCCAGTGTTGAATCGGTAACGGTTTTGGATTTTAACGTCAAAACTTTGCCGTCTTTGGCATCACGGTAAGTAATCAGGAAAAATGTTTCTTCTTTTTTCTTGGCCATATCAATTTTAATCCATTGTTTTTAAAATATATTTATAAAGATGTAAAATTATCCTTTTTCTTTGCAAAAAACAATAAATAGATTGGTGATTGTTTGATCTTCAGATAACAATCTGTTATTTTATAAAAATATTATCAGATACCCATCTCCGCGGTTTTTCAATTTAACATGCAATCAAAAGGATTCTCCAATGGACGACACCCAGAAAAAAACAAAACAGGTTCAGATCAAAGCAAACGAAGAAATGTCACAGGGCCGGTACAGCAATACCATGTTTATTGCACACGGACCCGAAGAATTCATCATCGACTGGCTGCTCAATTCCCCCACCGGCGCCCATCTGGTATCACGAATTATTGTGACTCCCGGTCATGTCAAAAGAATCATCAACGCCCTGCAGGAAAATCTGAAAAAATATGAGGAAAAATTCGGAGAAATCAAACTGATGGAACCGGCAGACCATAAATTTCACTGATTTTAAAAACAGCCTCTTGAAAATTTTACAGACAATGAATAATTTATGGTTAGATACGGGCAGGTTGTTATTATCCATGTCCTTTTAGTTTAATTATAATTATTCCAGTCAGTTATTTTCAAATTCGCCTTCCGGCACCTCCTGTTTCATACAATGTCTGTATCACTATTAGACAACCGGTTAAAATAAAGGAGGTAAAATCATGAAAGCAGGTATTCTTTTTACAGGCAGTGGTCCGATCCTTATCCTGACGTCTTATCAATCACTGACCAGTGACGCACTGCTGAAGAAGCTGGCGGTCAAAGGCATCAAGAAATTTATTGGCTTTGAAGTGCCCGAAGAACTGGTGAGAAGAAAATACGGCCATCACTTTAATGTCATAATGGGAGATCTCAAACAGCAAGACGACTTGCGGGTTCTTGATTATGACGGGCATCACGTGTTTTACAATTTTTCACTAAATGAACTGAAAGCACCCATCTTCCACGATATTGAAGAAGAAACAACTTCAATGGCATTTGAAAAAAAAGAAGAGCCGACACAGACGGCATCCGTTCAGACCCATTAGCTGAGTCAAACCGGTGCACCGAAAACCGAAAACCGGAATAATTCAGAAATTCTGAATTATTCCGGTGAAAAATTAATGGATGCGGTTTTTTCCCGCGGTCCTAAATCCCCTCTTTGAAAAAGTCTTCTTTTTCCGTGATGGCATCCGGGCGTTTGGTATATTCCGTGGGGGCAGTTCCTTCTTTGAAACATTCAAATATCGTGCTTTTAGACTCCGGTATGGGCAGCAGTCCCGTATCGGTGTCAATTTTTGCAAACACCACGCTGTTCGGCACCTTAAAGACCCGAACCGGCTGGTCCGCCAACACATTCTGCATAAAATCAAGCCATATGGGACTGGCGGTCCGTGATCCGGTTTCTTTTTTTCCCAGAGACTGCTCCTGATCAAACCCCACCCATACGCCGGTGATATACCGGGGGGTGTATCCCACAAACCACGCATCATTGAGATTGTTTGTGGTTCCCGTTTTCCCCGCCACCGGCCGTTTCAAGGCCTTGAGCCGCCAGCCGGTCCCGTACTGAACCACTTCGCTGAGCAAATGCGTGATAATATAGGCGGTGCTGTCTTCGATCACCTGTCGGGGGTTTAATTCATATTCCATCAGCACATTTCCGTCCCGGTCTTCGACTTTTCGGATAAAACAGGGGGCAATCAATTTTCCCTGATTGGCAAAAACAGAATATGCACTCACCAGTTCCTGCAGGGAAAGACCGGAAGATCCCAGCGACAGGGAAAGATCCCGGGACAGATGGGCCGTAATCCCCATCTTTCTGGCATAATTGATGGCATAATCAATGCCGATATCCCGCAGAATTTTGACCGTGATGACGTTTCTTGATTTGATCAGCCCTTCCCGGAACAGGGTAAATCCATGAAATGTATTATCATAATTATCCGGTTTCCAGGTAAAGTCATGAACGGTATCTTCAAAAACAATGGGTGAGTCCACAATCACCGAAGCCGGTGTAAAATTTTTATCCAGGGCCGCTGCATAGATGATGGGCTTGAATGCAGATCCGGGTTGCCGCCGGGATTGAATCGCCCGGTTAAACTGGCTGTGTGTAAAATCCCGCCCGCCGACCATGGTTTTTACCTCTCCGGTTTCCGCCGCCATGGAAAACAGGGCGGACTCGGCCTTTGGCGTCTGTTCCAGTGCCAGATTCCAGGATTGCTGATCTTTTTCCTTTTTCAGCACCCGGACGTCGATGACATCCCCCGCCTGCAGGGCCTGGCTGGGATTTCTGATTTTTGCTTCAAAAAATTCAAGAGCCGGGTTCGGTTTTCGGGCCCAGTCCATGTCTTTGAGCGCGATCATTCCCCGCTCGCTGCCCATCCTGACGGTAACCAGACC
>JAABSS010000200.1:6763-12734 GCA_011390235.1 Desulfotignum sp. | reverse complement strand
CAAAACACAAAACCAGGCGCGTGAAAAATGGCGCAATGCATTTCTGATCCAGCTTTACAAAGGCTGCGCAGGATACGGAGGACAGCCTGTTTTTACGGACCTGGATCTGGTGGTGAACCAGGGAGACCATACCCTTGTCACCGGCCCCAACGGCAGCGGCAAATCCACCTTGCTTCAGGTAATTACCGGTGATCACCCCGCCTGTTACACCAATGATTTAACCATCTTCGGGGTCCGGCGGGGAACAGGAGAATCCATCTGGGACTTGAAACAAAACATGGGCATCATGAGTTCAGATCTGCACAGAAACTTCCGGGTTTCCGGCAGTGTGCTGGCCTGTATCCTTTCAGGGCTGTTTGACACCATCGGTCTTTACAGCCAGGTCACCCCGGCCCAGAAACACCTGGCCATGAAGTGGCTGGAACGGGTAGGCTTGATACAGGCGGCTGCCACAGCCTTCCGGGACCTGGGCCATGCTGACCAGCGCCTGGTGCTGATTGCCCGGGCCCTGATCAAAACTCCGTATCTGCTGGTGCTGGATGAGCCCACCCAGGGACTGGATGAGCTGAACCGCTCTGCCATACTGGATTTTCTGGCAGAGGTGGCCCAAGAGAATTTGAGCACCATCCTTTATGTCAGCCACCGGGAAGATGAGTTCCGCCACTTTTTTTGCCAACATATCCAGATGAAAAAAGTGGATGTACAAAACACCCGGTGATTCAATGGGTATCAACAACAGTCTTGTTGCGCCCTGTATTTTTGGCTTCATACAAAACATTATCTGCGCGGGAGAGAAAAGCGTCCCTGCTCATATCAGATCCCGGAATACAGGAACTTATCCCTATGCTGATGGTGGCCTGGATGCATTGCCCCTGGTATTCCAGCACTGCTTCAGCGATATTTTTCCTGAACTGCTCAGCAAGGTGCCGGGTCTGTTCTGCATCGCTGTCCGACAGCAGCACCACAAATTCTTCCCCGCCGTACCGGGCAACCACATCGGTTTCCCGCTGGAAAACACCCTGAAGATGGTTGCTGATGAGTTTGAGGTAGGCATCGCCTGCCTGGTGTCCATAGGTATCATTGACTTTTTTAAAGCAATCGATATCACAGATCAACAGGGCCAGCGGGGTTTTTCTCCGGCTGGACAGCCCCCATTCCAGTTCGAACAATTCATCAAAATACCTGCGGTTGTAAAGACCGGTCAACACATCGGTGCGGCTGGCTTTTTCCAGCTCCCGGGATTTTTCCTCCAGCAGGTTTTCATTTTCCAGTGCTTTCCAGTACTCGGAATTGCCCCGCAGGGTGATCAATACCAGATAGACGGAATACAATATCATGGCATATCCCAGCGTAGGCGTGTCTCCTTTGAAAAAAATCGCGCCAATGGCAGGCACCAGCATCAATAGATTGTATGCCACGGCCAGATACAGCAGGGGCATGAAAGACATGACCCCGCCGGCGCAAAATCCCACCGTGCAGATGAGCATGATGGCGTGCAAAGCCTGTTCACCGCTTTGACCCAAAAAATAGGCAGATCCCAAGCCCCACAGCAGAGCGGTCAGCAGCACACTGGCAATAAACACTGTGTTATTCAGGGACTCCCATTGGTCCGGCATTTTTCTGGAAGCAAATACATGGCCAAGGCGGAACAGGCAGATAAAAGAAAAAACTCCCAGAAAAATCAGACTCTCGGTCAAGTGCCGAAACAGATAGTTATCAGTGAAAAACAGAATCGGCGGTACCAGTATGTAAAAAAACACGCCGGATATAGACCGTTTCTTCAGGTCATTCACCACCCGCCTGCTGAGCTTCTGACGCTGAAATTCCATGGTTTCCCGGTTCCCTTTTTCACCGATGTCCGGCGGAATCAAAAAGATCCCCCCCTTTCTTTTTTTGACTGTTGTATATCAGAGTATCACGGCAAAAGTCCAGACAGCGGTTTAAAATATTGGTTTGCTATCAATGGAGTTCTGACACACAGAGGGTTGTAAGAAGGAATTCACACCTACACGTAAATCCGACTTCGAGAGAACAACGATACAAAATCAGGTAATGCTCCCGGGGCTTTGCCTATCTCCCTTCTCCATAAATGGGGAACGGTTACGATGGTTTTAAAAGAAATTTTCCGCTGATTGTACATTTCTTTCGGTTCAGGGGCTCTTCTTGAGCCAGTCCTTTATCTCGTCTGCCTGAAAGGTTTCCTGATCAACGGAAAGTTCCAGATTGATGATTTCGCCTGCATGCTTCTGGGTTTCTTCCTCGTTTTTCAGGTCTTGATGGCGTTTTATGGAGGATACCACATCTTCCAGCGTCTTTGACAATGCAGCGCCAAGGCTTGCACTCAGGTGCAATGGCTGTACATTAAAGCGGGGGGGAATGCCGTTTTCAGCCACGGGTTCGGAAAGGTGAGCAAGTTGTTTCATTTGGGTCATGGCAAAATCCATGATTTTCCAACCGAACATATCCTCTTTTTGGAAAACCCATGAATCACGAATATGCCGCAGCATCAGATTATACTTGTATTCAACAAGGGTCTGGAATTTTTCAATATAATCATTTGGCAATTCATTTTCTTCTCCTGGTAACCCTGCCGCCTCTTTTTTGTCAAGTTTATTAAGCATACGTTCGAATTTTTTGGCGTGCATGGCCGATTCCCAAGCTTCCCGCTGAAGTACGCGCTTGATATGCGGATCATCCACTTTCTCTGCCTCAGAATTATAATGGGGTATCAAACTCTTCTCATAATCAACATAAGATTTGAAAATAGTAGCGCGGTTTGTGGGATCGTAGGGGTAGGTCGCCGGATTCAGGTTGGGTTCACCCCCCAGTTTTCCCACAACCATGCCCAGCCAGTTCATATGCCACATTTCTTCCCGGCATCGGGAAAGCAGCTTGGCACCCATCGGCGTATCTTCACCTTCCAGATAGCCGTGGACCAGATAACGGATAATGGCTGCATGCTCCTCAGCCATATCTTTGTTCAGCATACTGATAAGTTTCTGATTATCCATGAGTATCCTCCGATATTTAATGAGTTTGAAATATATACATGAGAAAAAAATATTTTTTTATCTTTTCTATGTCATTCTTCCAGGAGTTTTTGTCAAGAAAAGTATGAAAAATTATTGGAAACCTGAAATATGCTCCGGCCAATTCAGTGATGCCCCCCCCTATCTGCGGGATCTTTTTTCATCCGGTTCATTGCTCATCTTTCGTATAATTTCAGGCAGAGAACAGGCAAATTCTGTTGGCCAATGGCATCATATTTACTGAATCACCATCTGCCAGGCATCGGTTTCCGGATCTTTTAATTCCCTTATGGTGACATTGCGGATGGTTTCTTTGGGGATAAAAGAGGCGTGAACCCCGAACAGTTTTGTGCCCTGAGTGATGGGACCGCTGATTTTGATAACCGGGTCTCCTTTTTCTTCCCTGGACCACAGCAGGATAGCCTCTTTTTCTTCGCCGATGGTTTCAATTTCTGCTATAAATGCTTCAATGGCTGCCAGATCCTGTGCAATCTGCTCTTCAAGTATTTCCTGGTCCATGAAGTGCAGATCCAGTTCCCTGGCCAGGGCTTCCGCAGCCCCTGTATCTGATCCCAGACGCTCCTGATCCTGGGCCAGCTCAAAAATTTTCCGATGGATGGCCCTTTGTTTTTTTGATTGTTTTTCATACCGTTTCTGAACGGTTTCCAGGATCTTTTTTTTGTCGTTCATGACATGGTCAAAGGCCTGGATGCGTTTTTTGACATTTTCATCCAATCCCGCCTGGATGCGGCAGGCACTGGAAACATCCGTGCCGATCTGTTTTGCTTCAACTCCCATTTTGGCAGAGACAAAAGATGAAATGATGGTGCACCGTTCAGATAAAAATTTTGCACTGGAACGGATTTTTGAATCAATGATTTCTTTGTCAACCATAACGCTGCCAAAGGTTTTTATATTGGAGCCGGTAACGAATCGGGCTTTCACATCACCTTCCGTTTTGATATCCGCATTGCTGATGCCTTCGGAAACAACAACATCACCCAATGCGAAAATGGCAGCCCCGCTGATCTCTTTTGCAAAAAGGTTGCCGCATCTTACCGAAAATCCGTTCAAGACACTGCCCTTCACAATCACATTGCCGTCAAAATCGATATTTCCGGTGGTAAAATTCACATCACCGTCAATGGTCAGTTCTGCAAAGACACAGACAGCTCCGCCCACCGCCACATGGGGCTGGCCATCTATCTGGGCATGGGCTTTTATGCCGTCTTCAGAAAGTTGTGCTCCCTGTCCACACTGAAGCACAACATCCCTTATTTCCGGCGCCGGGATAGGGTTATTGAAAATATCTATGCCCGGCTCTCCTGTTTTCAATGGGATTTTGGTTGCAAGCAGGTCCCCGGCCGCAACTTTGGGTATGCTTCCGCGTTCCCTGTAGTCCATTTTGCCTTCAGCATCGATTTTTCCGGGCTTTAAATAGTCTGTATCAAAATGATAAGAAATAAAGGCATCTGTGCCCGGTACAGGGGGCCGGCCCCTGGCAGCAACAAATGACACGGTTTCCTTGAGGGCTGCTTTCAGGTAGGAAATCTGTTTTTCAAGATCTGCCACCCCGAACTGGATATCTTCTTTTGCCAGGGCCTTTGCAATGGCATCCGGGGTGATGCGGTCCAGAAATGCATTGTTTACAACCAGCCGGGCCTCCATCCTGTCGCTGGAGATCTGCACCTGAAACGGGGAATGGTCTGACATATCTGCCTGTTCCGGGGATTGGCCTGAAACGTCTGCCTGTTCCGGCGTTTTGGAAACAATGTCCCGGTTTTTTTCCATTTCACGGCGGATCATGTCCCGCTGTTCTTCTGTGATCGCCCCCTGGGCCACAAGGATATCAGCCGTTTTTTTGGAAAGCCGGGGGTCCGCGGTTTTCCGGTCATCATTTCTGCCGGCGGCCAGCTGCGCTTTTTTCTGGGATGAAAACGCCTTTGCCAGCTGCTCTTTTGTGACAAAATGTTTCTCCAGCGCGATTCTGGCAAAAGGGATATCATATGCTGAAACATCTGGTTTGCCGGGGAGATCCTTTTTCAGGGGTTTTGGCATGGAAAATCCTGATATCCGCATGCCCACCTGCACCAGTGCCGCCAGTTTTTCATGATCCACAGGGGTGGTTAAAAAGGCATCAATACCCTGTGCAAGGCCTTGTATTTTTTCTGTTTTATTGTCCTTTGAGGTACCCATGATGAAATAGATATAATGGCCTTTTTCCAGCCTGCGGATGCTGTTGCAAAGATCAAGGCCGGCTGTGTCAGATGCCTGGCGCATGTATACGACAACGCGGATATCATGTTGTTTTGCCAGAGACAGGGCCTTTGCGGCATCAGCTGCCCGGAGACAGGCATACCCTTTTTTGTCAAGCATATCTGCCAGAACCAGGTTTGCGGCAGCATCATTGTCCACCAGTAAAATCGTCATGGCCGCCCCTTTTCTTTGTGCACGGAACCACCGATCAGGTACTGGCCGGCAAGATCGGAAAAAGCAGAAACCTGCCGGTCCACCCATGTGTCATCATATCCCAGTTCCCGGGCCATAAGATGCGCCACTGACGAAGCCATGTCCATGGCGGCCCGGGCATCCAGCACCAGGGCACGGCTCCGGCGGGCCAGAAAATCCTCCACTGTCCTGGCCATCTCCCTGCGCACGGACCAGACCACCTCCGCCTTGATATAGGGCAGGTCAGGATGCAGTTTTTCCCCCAGCCCGGCATCTTCTTTGATCATTTTTTTGATGTGGATGGCATCTGATCCATAATAATGCAGGGCATCATTTTTATCAAAATGTTTGAGCCACCCGTGTATCCGCAGTTTTTTGGTTATACAGTCCCGTTCATCCAGACCTGCCACCAGCATGGCCTGGTTAACGGTGTCTTCCGCCATTTTCCTGTAAGTGGTCCATTTACCACCCGTGATGGTCACCAGGCCGGATTC
>JAABSS010000200.1:0-6754 GCA_011390235.1 Desulfotignum sp. | reverse complement strand
TGATTCGGAAATCACCAGGTAATGGTCCCGGGATATGGCAGCGGTATTGTCGCTGCTGCCGGTGTCCACCAGGGGCCGCAGTCCGGCAAACACGCTTTTGACATCCTTTGGTTCAGGGTCTTTGGACAGGTAGATGGCGGCATGTTCCAGGATGAAGTCGATCTCTTCCTTGAGAGGGCAGGGTTCCAGGCTGATATCCGACACCGGCGTATCAGTTGTCCCCACCACAGCTTTGTCATGCCAGGGCACCACAAACAGCACCCGTCCGTCGGCTGTCTGGGGAACCATGATGGCGGATTCTCCGGGCAGAAATTCCTTGTCCAGCACCAGGTGGACCCCCTGGCTGGCGGATATGACGGGCTTAGCCCCGGGATTTTCCATCTGCAGAATGGTGTCGGTGAAAACCCCGGTGGCGTTCACCACCACCCGGGCATGTATCTCATAAGATCTGCCGGTTTCCATATCTGTGGCAATAACGCCGTCAATCATGTCCCCGGCCCTGGTAAAGCCGGTGACCTGCATGTAGTTGACAGGGGTGCCGCCGCTGTCAACCATGGTCTGGGCCAGATTCACGGCCAGGCGGGCATCATCGAACTGGCCGTCGTAATAGACCACTCCGCCCCGCAGTTTCTGCGGTTCCAGCGTAGGGATCCGTTTCAGGGTTTCTTTTTTGGACAGGTGCCTGGACGGCCCCAGCCCCAGTTTGCCTGCCAGCATATCATACACCTTCATGCCGGCCCCGTAAAACGGCCCGTCCCACCACTCGTAATTGGGAACGATAAAGGCCTGGTTGCTGACCAGATGCGGGGCGTTTCGGATGAGAAGGCCCCGTTCATGGAGGGCTTCGAGAACAAGAGAGATATTGCCCTGGCGCAGATACCTGACCCCGCCGTGCACCAGCTTGGTGGACCGGCTGGAGGTACCCTTGGCAAAATCGTGCTGTTCCAAAAGCAGGGTCCTGCAGCCCCGGGATGCGGCATCCACCCCCACCCCCAGGCCGGTGGCACCGCCGCCGATGACGATAATATCCCAGTAGTCTTCAAAGCCTTCCAGATGCTGAATAGCTGTATCACGGTTCATGTTATTCTCCATTGTGCAAAAAAATAATTCCCCGTTTTTGCATTTATCCAGATATTATGATGAATACGTTCCAGATACAAGTTTTTTCGGGTTAACGCCCAAGGGTCACTGCTGTCACTTGTGTTAACCGATCTTTTATGGTACCAACCAACCATGAGGGAAAATTTGAAAATCCTGCTGTTTTTGGCCGGATTTCCCCTCACGGGCATTGTGATCCGGAAAACATTTTTCAACGGCAGAAAACAGGCATTGTGACGGAATACGCGAAAAAGGCCCGGGAAAAACAGGCGGGCAAATGGCTGCAAAACCGGGTAAATCAGGTAAAAGGGCTGCTTTGGCTTTCCGCCGGTGCCGGCGTGATGGCCTCCTTTTGCATGGTAATGCAATGTTTTCTGCTGGCAAACCTGCTGGTGGACCTGGCAGTGGAAAACCATTTCAACCGGTCTTTTTTCTGGTTTCTGGCCATTCCTCTTTTTCTCCGGCCTTTTTTTCTGTCTGTCAAAGACCTTTCAGGCACCCACGCCGGCCGTGTAATGCGCCGCCGACTTCGAAAAAACCTGTTGGAAAAAATAATGGCAGCCGGCCCCCACCGGTCACGCATTGCAGGGGACGGCAGCCTGTCCGCCATGGTGCTGGAGCAGGTGGATGCCATGGATGATTATATCGTGCGGTATCTGCCTCAAAAAATTCTGGCCATTGCCACCCCGATCATCATTGTCGTGGCGGTATTGCCCCACAGCCTGCTGGTGGCATTGCTCCTGGCAGCCACCGCACCATTGATTCCATTTTTCATGCATCTGGTGGGAAATGAAGCGGCACGTGCCGGGCGCAGACAGTTTCAGGCCCTTTCCCTGCTGGCGGACCGCATTCGAACCCTTTTGCAGGGGCTGCATGTACTGCGCCAGCTCAATGCGGTGGAACCGGCCCGAAACGACCTGGAAACGGCAACAGACCGATACCGGAAAAAAACCCTCTCCGTGCTGCGCATGGCGTTTTTATCCTCTGCTGTCCTGGAACTTTTTGCTTCCCTGGCCATCGCACTTGTGGCGGTTTACCTGGGCATGGGCCTTCTGGGATATGTACCATGGGCCAGGGGAACCATACCGGTTTCCTTGAGTGCAGCTCTTTTTATACTGCTTTTGATCCCCGAATTTTACCTGGCTTTGCGCCGCCTGGGGGCGGATTACCATGCCAAAGCCCAGGCCATGGCCGCCGCAGCCTCCATCATGCCGCTGCTGGAAACCAGCATCAAACGTTTCAGCGGTGGAACCCGGATCTGGCAGCCCGACAAAGCGCCCCGTATCTGTATGGAACAAGTGACCTGGCAGCCCCATGGCCGGAACACGGTGCTCCAGGAAATCAATCTGGATATTCAGCCCGGGGAAAGGGTGGGCCTGACAGGTCCCAGCGGGGCAGGAAAAACAAGCCTGCTCCAGCTGATTCTCGGTTTTGACCTTCCGACAAAGGGACGGATCATGGTGGATGGACAGCCACTGGGTACACTTGCTTTGGATGCCTTTCGAAAACAGATCGCCTGGCTGGGTCAGCGGCCTGAATGGTTTTCCGGCACAGTGGCCCGGAACCTGCGCCTGGCAGACCCCAATGCCCGGGACAAAGATCTCGAGCAGGCATTGCAGGCCGCAGGGGCATGGGATTTTATCCACCAGCTGCCCCGGGGTATACACACAGACCTCGGGGAAGGCGGCCGGGGATTTTCCGGCGGGCAGCTGCAGCGTCTGGCACTGGCCAGGGCCCTGCTCCAGGATGCGTGGCTCTGGATTCTGGATGAACCCGGCGCACACCTGGATTCTGATACAGCCACATCCGTGCGCCGCCATCTGGGGCAGGTCAGCCAGGGCAGGACCCTGATTCTGGCGGCCCATCACCTGGAAGGACTGGAGTGGCTGGATCGCCTTGTAAAGATTGAGGAGGGCCACATCCTCTCCCGGGAAAACATCGGGCAATGAAATCCACGGAAAAACATAACAAAAAACGACATCTGACCCTTGGGTCCCTTTTTGTCCGCCAGGGGATCATGGGTTGTCTGGGACTGATTCTGGGGGGGCTGGGTTTGGGATCTGCGGTCCTGCTGCTGGCGTTTTCCGGGTGGTTTATCACTGCCGCAGGGGTGGCGGGCCTCAGCCTGGCTACCCTGCATACCTTCAATTATCTGCAGCCGGCCGCATTGATCCGTCTGCTGGCCATCACCCGGACCCTGGCCCTGTACGGCGAACGTATCGTTTCCCACGACGGTATTCTCCGCCTTTTACAACACCTGAGGCTCTGGGTGTTTGACTGCTTTTCCCACATGTCCCGAACCCGACTTGGCGATTTTGGCTCCGGTGATCTGATGCAGCGCATGCTCGCGGACATAGATCTTCTGGACCAGTGGCCCCTGCGGGGACTGGCGCCCTGGGTATGGGCCTTTTTTCTGGGATCTTTTTTTTCGGCACTCCTCTTTTTTGTCTCTGCCGCCCTGTCCGGCATTTTTCTTGCCTGTGTCTTGCTTGTTTGTCTCCTCCTCCCGGCCATGACGGCCTTCCGGGCCTTCTCCCTGGCAGGCATCCTGACCCGGAAAGCCGGAGAACGCAGGCAGTTTCTTATGGAAACCCTGGCCGGTCTCATCACCCTGCGCACGACAGGCGCTTTGAAAGACCGTTTGAAAACCCTGCAGGAGCTGGACCATGCCCTGACCCAGAGCCGATGGCACCTGCATTGTCTGGGGATTGTTTCCCAGACCGTGATTGTGTTGATTTTGTCCGTGGGACTTTGGATGATGCTGTTTTACGGATCAGGGGCGGTGCAGGCAGGTGCTTTTTCTGCAGCTCTTCTGGCAGGCATCTGCTGCGTCATGCTGGGTCTCACGGAAGTGATGGCACCCCTGTCCCAGACCGTCCAGGCCCTGGGGTTCACCCTGGAGGCACGGCAGCGGCTCAACGAGGTGGCAGACATCCCCGGTGATACCGGCAGGACAAGGTTACTTTCCGGTCCTCCCCGTCTGGAACTCGCACAGGTAAGCGCCAGGCAGGGACAGTCACTGGTGGGGCCCGACAATATCTGTCTTTCTCTGGAAAAAGGCGACACCCTGTGGATTCAAGGTCCCTCGGGCTGCGGCAAATCCACGCTTGCTGCCGTAATGGGAGGATGGCTGGTCCCGGCCCGGGGAAAAGTGCTGGTGAACGGTGTGCCCATGGAAACCATCGAAGAAAAAATCCTGCGCCGGCAGGTGGGGCTGCTGGACCAGGAAATTTTCCTTTTTCCCATGACGCTTGGAGAAAACCTGCGCCTGGCAAAACCGGATGCAGATGATGCCGCACTTTGGGAAATGCTGGACCTTGTTGCACTGGGAAACTGGGTCCGACAGCTGCCACAGGGACTGGACACCCCCATTGGTGAATACGGCACCGGCCTTTCAGGGGGCCAGGCAAGGCGGGTCTGCCTGGCCCGGCTATTGCTTTTCGCACCGCCCATCCTGATTCTGGACGAACCGTTTGAAGGCCTGGATGGACCAACGGCAGACACCCTTTTGACCATACTCCGACAGTACCGGAAAGATGGCATACTGGTGGTGATCAGCCACCAGGATCTGGCAGGTGATTTTACCCATCATTATCAGTGGGAACAAGTAACGGCCATGGGAAAAAACGGCAAAAAAACCGTTTGATCCCAGCCCCCATAACATGATACAAGTTTTATCCATGAGTACTCCAGCAGCAGGCGGTTCACCGCCAGGGGATCTTCCAAAAAACCAGGTTGAAACATCCATGATCCCGTCAGAACGGTTCGGGAAAATTCTGATGGTGGACCTGACAGGGAAAAGCTGCCGTCTTAAAGCCTTTCCAGATCCGGCACGACCTTTTCTCGGGGGCAGGGGATTCAATGCCTGGTTTCTGTACCACCATCTGCAACCGGATACAGACCCTTTGGGACCTGACAATATACTGCTTTTTTCCACCGGACTTCTTACCGGATCTGCTGCCCCCTGCGGGGCCAGACTCCACATCAATGCCCTGTCTCCCCTCACCGGAATTCTGGGCAGTTCCAATATCGGCGGATATACCGGTGCCTGGCTGCGGTCCTGCAACCTGGCCGCCATTGTGGTGACAGGTGAAGCCCTGGAACCGGTGTATCTGCATGTCCATGAACATGGTGCGGAACTCAAAACCGCCAGGGATCTCTGGGGGCTGGATGCATTTGCGGTCCAGGATCGTCTGGCACAAATACATGCCCGTGAAAAAATCCGTGTCCTGACCATCGGACCCGGGGGAGAAAACCAGGTCCGATTTGCCGCTGTTATGACGGAAAAAGACCATGCCGCAGGCCGCACCGGCATGGGGGCAGTCATGGGCGCAAAAAAGATCAAGGCCATCGTCATTGCCAAGGGCAGCCACAGGCACCTGCCGGCAGATACCCGCAAAAAAAAACAGGCGGTGAAAACCTATACCGCCCTGGTGCGGGATGCTGCAGAATTTTCCTTTTTTTCCAGATACGGCGGGGCCGGATATATGCAGTGGGTCAATGAATTCGGCATCATGGGGGCGAAAAATTATAATGAGATCGGCATGGCAGATATCAGCGCCATTGACGGCAGGAAACTGGCAAAGAAACGTGTCAGCGCTTCGGGCTGTTTTAAATGCCCGGTCCAGTGCAAGGCAGAGCTTGTGATGGATCCGGCAAAACCGGATGATCTGTCCACCCGGCCGGAATTTGAACCAATGATAAACTTTGGCCCCAAATGCGGGCTTGCAGATCTGTCTGCCATTGTCCGGCTGGACAACCTGTGCAACCGGCTGGGGCTGGACACCACCTCCACAGCATCAGTGCTCGCCTTTGCCATGGACCTGGACGAAAAAGGCCTGATGCCGGAAAATCTCAAAGAAGATCTGGATCTGTCCTGGGGCAATGCCGAAACCATGGAAACCTTGATTCACAGGATCGCAGCCCGCACCACGGAACTGGGCCGGATGCTGGGCCGTGGTGTCCGGCATGCAGCTGATCAGATCGGGGCCGAAGCAGCAGCCTGTGCCGCCCATGTCAAAGGCCTGGAGCTGACCGCCTACCATCCCAATGCCATCATGGGAACCGCCCTGGGATATGCTGTATCCAGCAGGGGCGGGGATTACAACAATGTCTATGCCTCTCTGGAGTACAGCTGGTCCAGGGAACAGGCTGTCCAGGAGTTCGGAACCGAACAGGCCGTGGATATCCATGCCACCCGGGCCAAAGGATGGCTGATCAAAAAGGCCGTGGTTACCAATATCCTGGTGGACTGCCTGGGGCTGTGCAAGGTACCGGTATTGTCTCTGCTCAAGTCATTCAACCTGGAACCGGAAATTTCTCTTGTGAACGCACTGGCGGAAACAGATTTTACAAAAGACGGTTTGACAAAAGCGGGAGTGAAAATTGCAGCCATGGAAAGGCTTTTCAACCTCCGCCATTCCGTCCTGCCCCTTGCGGACAAGCTGCCTGACAGATTCTTTTCCGGCAAAGACACGTCGCACGGTCTCACAAAAAAAGCCTTCACCGGAATGCTGGCGGAATTTTACCAGGCCATGGGCTGGGATACAAACGGAATCCCGCCGGAACCGAAAAACAGTGACCGTAAAATGATGTTGATGAATTTCACCACGAAGAACACGAAGGCCACGAAGCATGGAATTTGATGAACGCTTGC
>JAABSS010000187.1 GCA_011390235.1 Desulfotignum sp. | reverse complement strand
CGGACGCTTTTGGGCACCGGGTGGAGTTCTCCCCTGAAAATGCCGTACGCGTAGTAACAGCTCACATCGTACAGTTTCCGGAATGTGGGTATGTAATGCCGCCATTCGCCGGTGGTCACCATCCAGAACACGATAAAGATGTAAAGAATCAACCAGGCCCAGGCACAGAAATTATGGACCGTGAACGCGGTTTCAAATCCCAGAAGTGTATAGGTGCCGTGGATTTCAAAGCCGGTGATGAGCAGCGCCAAAATTAGCAGGGTCTGGGCCCAGTGCCAGAACCGTTCAAAACGGGGATAAAGATAGATGATATTCTTTGCATTCATAATATATTTCACCTTTGTGTTTTCTTACCGGCAATCTTTCGAAAGATACCGTGAAGGATTACTGCTATCAGACTCAGAACCACACCGATCCACCCGACCATGTCCAGTCCTGAGTGGTGATCCCGGCCGGGCATATAAAATCCCGCCAGGTTGGCCAGGCGACCCTCCCGGTTGTGACATTCCTCACAGCTGATCCGGTTTTCTTTGGGGGCGACCATATGGGTAATGGGAAAATGATATACGGTTTCCACGAACCCGAACTCGCCGCCGTACTCCAGGCCGACATATTCCATACCCGCGGTGATGGCCTTTTGCCAGTCGTAGGATACCCAGTAGGCTGTTTCCTCTTTTGGGCTGAACAGATGCAGCGCCGCCATGGTATTGCGTTTACTGTCATAGGGTTGTTTGCCCTTATGGACCTTGAACGGGTATATTCTGGCCCGGGGGTCGTCCCGGCTGCCCATGACCCGGTTGAGCTTTACCGGTTTTGAAGAGTCGATTTTATCCGTGAGAAGGGTGTATTCCAGGCCGCCGTTGAACCAGAAGTATTCGGGAACCACATTCTTGGCCCAGACAAACTCGCCCTTCTTGGTGTGATAGGAATGTTTGCCGAAAGGTCCGTGCTCGGCGTAAGGTTTGCCGTCTTTCATACGTCCGGCCTTGGACCAGTCCCACCACATCTTGGTGGGAAGCTGACGGGCATAAGCCGGAATATGGCAGGACTGGCAGGCGACTTTGTCTGTGTGGTCGTTGGCCTTGGCCCCGGGTTTGTGGGGTTTGTCCGTGTGGCAGGACACACAGGTGATACGTTCGATGAGATCGTCTTCTATCAGACTCTTTAACTCTTTGGCTGCCGGTTTCTTGTAACAGCGCCCTGCGATCTTGTGGGCCTTTGTGGTGTGGCACCGTATGCAGGTAAAATCCGGACCTTCGGCATCCATGTGGACATCGAGCTGTTCATCGGGTGACAGAAGCGAAGAATCGAGATCCCCGTGCTTGACCCCGTCGCCGCCACCCCCGTAGAAGTGGCAGGTGCCGCAGTTATCCCGGGTGGGCCGTCCCACGTTCTGGGCCACCTTGTTCCAGTCAGGCGGCTTATAGGTCTTGCCCATGAATTTTTTCGGCTCTGAGACAGGGTGTCCAGCGCCTGTGGGAAATTTTTCGTACGTGCCGGTCTGATCGTGACACACCAGGCAGTCGATGTTACGTTCCGAAGAAAAATCAAATGTGTCGTCTTTCCAGCCGTATCCTGCATGGCATGATGTGCAACGAGCCTCGTTGCCCTGGATGTTCACTCAGAAATTGTTCAGGGTGAGTCCGGCTTTGCCCATCTTGTTTTCCGGGTCTGCCGGGCACAGCCATGTCCAGTGGATTACCTGGTGAAGCTGACGCCCGGCTTCATTGTGGCATGACAAGCATGCTTCGGTAACTTCCGGACCTGAGGTGAAGGTCTCTTTCAATACGTCGTGCCGGGAATGGTCAGCCGTGATCCATCGTTCCGGCTGCTGCACCACTTTTTTGGCCTCGGCAGCCCCGTAGGTCTTGTAAGACTGTTCTGATTCTCCTTTGGTAGCGTGCGCGACCAGTGGTATAAACAGCAGCAACCATCCAAGCAGGCTGCACAACAATCTTGTTTTGGAAACGTTCATAATTCCTCCTGGAAAATTCATATATCCCTTATTATGATTTATCCCCTATTATGATTTGTAATGGCATTTTATAAGGAGCCCTGCCTGGTAATCAATCGGGGAAATCCCGCATTTTAGAACATTATTCTATGCACTTTTGAAATCGATCTTCAGAATATGTGATGGATCCTTCAAAAGCCATGACCGCTCTGGCCTGGAAAGTATGAGGGATCAATGGCCTGGCAATTTTGCAGCATGTGAACAATCATGATTACACTTTTGCTTTTGGGGGTTTTCCCCAATTTCATTTTTTCCCAGGTCCGTATATTGTGTGTATTGGACATGTCGCACCAGCTGTAAAAGCCATGCATGTCAGAGACGATTAAAATTCACTTTCAATCAGGAGGTCACCCATGACATTCCAAATAACGTTGGAACCGATATTATCAATTGCAGCAGGAGTTCTGATACTGGTTTTTCCAAAATTTTTAAATTATATTGTCGCAGGATTCCTGATCTTGTTCGGCATTTTACAATTGGTGTAGTTGTGCTTGCACCTGGGAGGGGCTTTAGCGACAAAGCGGCCCCAGGAAGAAGAAAACAATACCAAAGACAATGTTACAACGGGTTTTGGCTGACGGATTCAGTCTGTCACGGACCATAGCACAGGCGGCCCGGGATGTGAAAGGCACTTTTGCGGCCCGGGTTTTTTCCGGTGAACAAAAGAGCGCTTGATCTGCCGGCGCATGTGCTTTATTAATAATCTTTGACTTTGAACATAGAACCCCAAATTTGTACATAGAACCCCAAAAAGGATACAGGAAAACATATGACCGATCTATTTGACATAACGCAGATAAATACCATGACACTGGCCAACCGATTTGTCCGGTCCGCCACCTGGGAAGGTATGGCTGATGAAGACGGGGCCGTGACTCCTAAGTTGATCGACACCGTCACCCAGCTGGCAGAAGGCGGGGTGGGCCTGATCATTTCCGGGCATACCTTTGTGCTGCCGGAAGGCCAGGCCGGCCCTAAGCAGACGGGAATATACAAAGATGACCTGGTCGACGGCCTGAAATCCATGACAGATGCAGTTCACCAGGCAGGCGGAAAAATGGTGGTCCAGCTGGCCCATGCCGGCACGTTTGCCGCCGAAACCATTACCCGGACTCCGCCCCATGTGGTGTCCCTGTTTGAGGGTCTGGCCAAAACCCCCCGCCATGAACTGACCATCTCAGATATTCAGGACCTGGTGTCAGCTTATGTGCGGGCTGCTGAGCGGGCAAAAGCAGCCGGGTTCGACGGGGTCCAGGTCCATGCGGCCCATGGATATCTGTTCAGCCAGTTTCTGTCTCCGGTCTACAACCGGCGCCAGGATGCCTATGGCGGTTCCATTGAAAACCGCAGCCGGGCCCTGTGTGATACTGTGGCTGCGGTGCGGCAGGCAGTGGGACCGGACTTTCCCGTGCTGGTGAAAATCAATGCCTGGGATGATGTGGAAGGCGGCCTGACCCTGGAAGATGCGGTTGAGACTGCCAGACTCCTGCAGAATGTTGGCATCGATGCCATTGAGGTGTCTGGTGGATTTCTCACCAGCAAAACATTGTCCCCCAGCCGGCTGGGCATTAACAAGCCGGAAAAGGAAGCATACTTTGCGCAGGGGGCAGCCGCATATAAACAGGCCCTGGACATTCCCGTCATCCTTGTCGGGGGTATCCGTTCCCTTGAAAAGGCACGGGAACTGGTTGTCGGCGGTGTTTCCGATTATATCTCTTTGAGCCGGCCCCTGATCCGGGAGCCCGGCCTGATCAACCGGTGGCGCAGCGGGGATACCGGCCCGGCCCTGTGCAGTTCGGACAACCTGTGTTTCCGCCCGGCGTTAAAGGGAGAGGGGATATATTGTGTGACTGAACAGCGGGAACGCTCTGAATAACGGTTATGCCTTCAAAAAT
>JAABSS010000186.1 GCA_011390235.1 Desulfotignum sp. | reverse complement strand
GGGCAGAAGGGAACCGGGGTGCTGCATTTCAAGGATATCAAAGCCTATGCTCTTTTGATCACCTTCCAGAAAACCGAAAAAGAGTTTTCCCCCACCACCATGTATGCGGATTATCCCATCAGCCGCTCCCTGCTGCACTGGGAGTCCCAGTCCAATACGGCCCTGGATTCACCCACCGGACAGAACCTGGTGGATCAAGAGGACCGGGGGTATACCATCCTGGTGTTTGCCCGGCCGAAGAAAAAACACAACCAGTGCACGGTGCCGTTTGTATTTTTAGGACCGGCCAGGCATGTCAGCCATCAAAAAGAGCGTCCCATCCAGATGGTATGGGAGCTGCGGTATCCCATGCCTGTGGAGATGTTTGAGGAGAACCGGCAGGGCGGGTGATGGGGATCCGGCAGCTCCCTTTTGAAATGATCTGATAAAATTGACAAAAAAATGTAGAAATGATAATTTTCCTTTAAATTTAGAAGGATAGAATCATTCAGACTGCCAAAAAATTGAGAAATAATTACCACCGGATGCTTTCAAAACGATTTCCGTATGCCGTCTACAACAAGCTCAAAGAAAATCCTTCAATGAGATTGTCAATTGCTTTCTTGAGAAGCCAGGGCAGTGGAATAAAAAAAGGTATGAGCAGATGACAGACGACAGCCGCATACAGATCTACCAGAGCCCGGACGGGGAAACACTGGTGGATGTCCGGTTTGAGCACGAAACTGTCTGGTTGACACAAGCCCAGATGGGGCAGGTCTTTGACACCACACCGGAAAATGTGCTGATGCATTTGAAAAACATCTATAAGACCGGGGAACTGGAACCGGATGCAACTGCTAAGGATTTCTTAGTAGTTCGAACCGAAGGCAAAAGGCGGGTTAAACGAAACCTCAAACATTATAACCTGGATGCAGTGATTTCGGTCGGTTATCGCGTGAACTCCAGACGGGGGGTACAGTTCCGCATTTGGGCCACTCAGCGGTTACGAGACTATTTAATTCAGGGCTATACCCTCAACCGGAAGCGCTTTGAAGAAAATGCAGCAGAATTAACGCAGGCCCTTGCCCTGATTCAGAAGGCGGCCAAATCACCTGCCCTTGCCACAGACATGGGGCGGGGTCTGGTGGATATCATGGGCCGGTATACAACCACCTTTCTGTGGCTCCAGCAGTATGACGAAGGATTGCTCAAAGAACCGGGCGGTTTTCCCGGCGGCATCCTTCCAACGCCCAAAGCGGCCATGGCATCCATCCTGGCGTTGAAACAGCAATTGATGGCAAAAGGTGAGGCTTCAGAACTTTTCGCCAATATGTCCCGGTCCGACAGCTTAGGCGCTATTTTCGGCAATCTCGAACAAACTGTATTCGGAGAGCCTGCCTATCCGACGGTTGAAAGCAAAGCTGCCCATCTTTTGTATTTTGTGGTGAAAAACCATCCGTTTACTGACGGCAACAAGCGCAGCGGTGCATTTTTGTTTGTGGATTTTTTACACCGCAACGGCCGTCTGATAAGGCAGAATGGTGTGCCTGTGATCAATGATACCGGTCTTGCGGCGTTAACCCTGCTGGTGGCCGAGTCTGATCCAAAACAAAAAGAGACCCTGATTAAACTGATAATGAATTTGCTGTGTGAACACGAAAATTGAAGACACTTGAGGAGGAAGAACAATGAAATGTAAGTGCTGGAACACATGGTGTCTTCTGATCGTCTGTTTTATCGGAATCGTCTCCGGGCAGGCTTTTTCCGGGGGAATGCCGGTCCGGGACATGCTGGTGGATACCGACTGGGTCTGGGTCCGGTCCCTTTACAACAACGATACCCGAAACAGCCCGGACACACCCGGCCGCTACATGGTGCGGTTCAACAGTGACGGCACATTCACCGGTCGTGCCGACTGCAACCGGATCCGGGGGCAGTACCGGGTCGACGGGCATCAACTCACTGTGTCTGACATCATTTCCACCCGGGCCATGTGCCCTGAGGGGTCACTGGATCAGATGTTTTTAAAGGACCTGCAGAACTCGGCCTCCTTTTTTTTCAAAGCCGATGACCTCTATTTCGACCTCAAATTCCATTCCGGCACCATGAAATTCTCCCAGTTAGAACATGAGACCCAGGAATTCATTCCGTGCAGGGATCCCAGGCCAGAGGCCTGCACCATGGAATATGACCCGGTGTGCGGCCGTAAAAAGGACAGGAGCACTGCCACATACGGCAGCGCCTGTGAAGCCTGCGCAGATCCCATGGTGGTGGAATATACCCCGGGCGAATGTCGGGAGTGAGTTTGAAAAAAACCGTAACCCACCTGATCACTACCGTGAAGGTGTTTCTGACCGATCCTTATCTGGCGGAAAAACACTCCATCGGGGCGGGTGATGCTTTTTAGCATAGTTGTTGAACATCCAACATGACGAAACGTAAATGAGATTTTGCAAAACATATGAATTTGAATTTGGTATTCAGGGAATCAAACTTGGATGGTCGCTTGCAGGCCCCCCTCTTATGACAGTTTACTGCTTTGTTTTTGATGATATCATGATTGATACAGGTCTTTCCCATATGGGAAAAGAAGTGGCCGGCATTGCACAGGAAAATAAAATCGATCGGATTTATCTGACGCATCACCATGAAGACCATTCAGGAAATGCAGCACATATTAACCAGTCTATCGGTGCAGACGTATACGGACACGGCCTGACAGCAGAAAAACTTAAAAAACCCTATGCCATTTTACCTTATCAGAAATATGTCTGGGGCAGGACAACGCCGGTACGTGTAAAAAAATTTCCGCAGACCATTGAAACCCCGTCAGGCAAAATGATTCCTGTCCATACGCCGGGTCATGCAAAGGATCATACGGTTTTTTTTCTGCCTGAAAAAGGAGTTCTTTTCTCAGGGGATCTCTATCTGGCAGACCACATTAAATTTTTCAGATCCGATGAGAACATGGGAATTCAGATCGAATCATTGAAAAAAGTGACAAAGCTGGACTTTAACACACTGCTTTGCGGCCACAACCCCAGGCAGAAAAACGGCAGAAAACATATTCAATCCAAACTTGAATTCATGGAAAATCTTTATGGTAATATTGTTGATCTCTGGAAAAAAGGTCTTCCTGAAAAGCAGATTTTCAATGAACTGAAACTCAAAGAAGCCTGGTTTACAAAATATTTCTGTTTTGGCAATGTGAGCATGATGAATGGGGTAAGATCAGCGATTCGCCATTATGAGAGTCAGATTTAAAAAAAGTGAAGACCGGTATGGCAAAGAGGAAAACGAAAAAAGATACGGCACTGGCCGAACTGATTGCAGCAGCACCGCCCAAGGCCCTTTCAGAGCTGATACTTCATCTATCGGCAGATCGGGGACCATGATAAACATCTTGAGCTTCGGTTGAAGTATATGGAATTTGGCAAATAACCCGAAATTGCAGATATTAAACTTTACAAAGATGAGGCCTTATGGATTTAAATAACCTTTCCCGATTTAAACTGGCTGAATACCCAACCCCGATTCATTTTCTTAAAACGTTGACAGAGGCCTTTGACGGCCCGGATATTTATATGAAACGCGATGACCTCATTTCTCTTGGCATGGGGGGAAATAAGGTGAGAAAGCTTGAATTCCTGATTGGGGAAGCTCTGGAGCAAAGAAAGGATACGCTGGTTACTGCCGGAGGGATTCAGTCCAACCATTGCCGTCTTACGGCGGCAAGTGCAAGAAGGGCGGGACTTGACTGTCATCTGGTATTAAATGGCGTCCCGCCGGATACACCCAATGGTAATCTTCTTTTAGATAATCTGTTTGGGGCTCATATCCACTATTGTGACAGAAAAGATCGAGATTCAACGCTGTATCAGGTTGCAGATGAACTTGCTGAAAATGGGAAGAAACCGTATGTGATTCCGGTG
>JAABSS010000185.1 GCA_011390235.1 Desulfotignum sp. | reverse complement strand
AAAAAAGAGACATTTCATGGGCATGTAAACACATGAACTGCATTTCAAACCCACCCATCCCAAAGCCGTGGAACTGCTGTCCGGAGCCCATGCCCATGTGCAGGGCAACCAGCTGGAAACAGCGGGATAAAAACCAGCCAAAATCACCGGTTAAAAACCAGCCACCCCTTATGAGGGGCGCACCTGTCCGTGTCCGGTCCAAACCAGAGTCAAAATGCTTGGTATTCAGGCCTGAGCCAAAGCCTGCTTACATTTTCAGTTTGTGCTAATGATTACCTTTTTCGATAACTGTTTCCCTCCATGATGAGGATCTCAGAGTTGTAAACGAGGCGGTCGGCAATCGCTGTGGCAACAGTCGTTCCGTCAAAGATGTCTCCCCAGCGGGCAAACGGCAGGTTGGTCGTTATGATGGTAGACCTTTTCCCATGCCGGCCGCTGATGACCTGGAAAAACAGGTTTGATCCCTGCCTGCCCAGCGGAAGGTACCCGATTTCGTCGCAGACTAAAAGTTCCTGTGATTGATAAAATTGAAGTTTTTTGAGCATGGTGTGATCATTTTCAGCTGCCACCAGCTGATTGATCATGTCCATGGCTGTTGTAAAAAGTGTTTTCACCCCATCCTGGGTGGCGGCATATGCAATGCACTTGGATAAAAATGTTTTTCCAGTTCCGGGATTGCCGATCAGGATGATATCTTTTTTCGCCTGGATAAATCCCAGATCCAGCAGGTTCAATATCCGGCTTTTCTCCTTTTGACGCGATTCATGATGGGCAAAATCAAATTGATCGATGGTGGGTTTTTCTTCCAGTTTTGATTGTTTGAACCGCAGAGCAATCCTGGCTTTTTTCCTGTTTTCGATCTCAATCTCCAGCAGTCGGTCAATGACCTGAAGAGGGGTCAGATTTTTTTGAGCACTTTGCTCCAAAACATCGGCCAGGTTCAGTGCGCAGTTTTTCAGTCGAAGTAATTTGAATTTCTCGATGACAGTTTCCATTATTTTTTCCTCCGTGAAAGGGTTAACATATCGTATTCTGCCAGGTTGGGCTCTGGCAGTCGGATCTGCTTCATTTTTCTGGTTGATACGTAAAACCTGCTTTAATCAATATCTCTTCCAAAATTATTCCAACCTCACCTCTGCTTTTGAGTTCATCAAGCATCCATTTCTGGATACGGGCATTCACATGAACACGCTTAAGATGTGATGGTAATTTGGGTTTTGGTTTTCCTCTATATCCGCCACGCATACACCCACCTTTTTAAACAGAAAGTTCCGATATCCTTGCCGTTCCCGGGTTGTAGATAACCGTACTACGCTTTACAAAACAAACATGTGATTTTTGCTATTTCTTCCTGCGTGAAAGGGCCAATGCATCGTATTCAGCCAGATTGGGCTGTGGCAGCCGGATCTGGTTCAGCTCTTCATTTTTCAGGGCCACAGGACGATGGCAGACGGTGGGTGTCATTTCCTGGTAAAGGATGTTTTCCACGTATTCAGATCCATACAGTTTATGGGCCAGGGCCTTTCTGAGAGCGTATATCAATGATGATGCCCCGTATTTGTCCTGTAGCTGCAGCAGATGTGCCACCGTCTTTTTCAACGGTTGTGAGGCATCCGTCAATTTTTCCAGGTAATCCACGGCTTCCTGGCCCAGGGACATGAAAACCATCATCTGTCTGTCCATCAAGATGCGTTTTCTGAGTTTTCGGACCTGTTCCGTGTGTGCCGGCAGATCAAGACGCAGGCCCTTTTCCCATTTGCGTGTATGGGTCGCCACCTTTTTTTCCTTGTAATAGATGGATACGGTCCGGCTGTCTGCTTTCAGGGTGACGGGTTTACCCACCAGCCGGGGCGGTACCGTATAAACATTGGCATCAAAACGGATGCCGAAGTCTTTGTATACTGTGAGACTTTCTGTTTCACGGTAATCGGGCAGCGGATCCGGCAATGGGTTCAGGGCATCTTTGACAAATCGTTCCACCGGCTTTTCCCCGGTGGTCTGATGCACCCTTTGGTTGGCGGTGGTATCCAGCCATGCCAGGACCTGGTGGTTCACATCATCCAGATCTGCAAATTTTCTTAATGGCCAGAAATTTTGGCGTATATACCGGATGCTATTTTCTACTTTCCCTTTTTCGTATGGCGCCCTGACATTGCAGGCCCTGGGTGTAATGCAAAAGTGCCGCAAAAAGTCCAGAAATGCCTCGTTGAAGCGGATCATGCTGCCCACACGCTCGGTCACGGCTGTGACCATATTGTCCACGACCAGCTCTTCGGTGGTGCCCCCGAAGTACAAAAAGGCTGCAACCAGGCACCAGTGGAGTGTTGCCTGGTTTTGACTGTGAGTGAACACCACAAAAAGCACCCGGCTGTATGATTCGATCACCACCAGGGCATACAGCTTTCTTGAATTCTTACCGTATACAAGACTGCCAAAATGCCCCCAGTCAATCTGGAACTGTTCACCGGGCCGGGATTCAAAACGGATAAATGCCTGTTTTTTTTCCTGCCTCAGTTCTCTGAGATAATACCGGATGATGGTGATTTCACCGGCAAACCCTTTGGCCTGGATATGCTGCAATACCACCGGTGCCTTTATCTGTGGATAATCGTTTATCATCTGCTGGATCAGGTCCTTGTATGGATCCAGTTTTGACACCCGGCCCGGCCTTTTCCGGCAGATAATATCCGGTTGGTCGATGTGTTTTTTGACTGTTCCCCGATCCAGCCCAAGCTGTTTGGCAATCTGCCTGATAGAAAACTGCATGTTCTTCAACCGGTGAATTTCAAAAACTGTCCGCTTGTCTATCATCTCACTGCCCTCCCTGATACTTTGTGGGCAGTTACTGGCAGGGAAAGGACCTGAAACAAGGTCCCGTCATATGTGATCAGATCCTTATGGATCAGGCTGCTCCTGGCAAAAAGATAATCTTCCTCCACAAGGCCCAGAATGGAACGGATGCTCCGATCACTGTAAAACGACAACCCATGCTTGTCCGAGGCCAGCACCAGAAACACGTAAAGTGCCAGTTCATGGCGGGTCAACGACTGTAAGAATCCGTCTGTCAAAAAACGGTGGGGAATAAAACAAAAGCTTTTGTCTATGCTGCGGACCCGGCCTGGAGACAATATTTTTTTCCGTATCATCACACCCTCCTTTAAAAACAGGTTTTGATCCGGGTGTAACATAAAAAATTATCCCCTGTCCCCGAGTCCATCTTTGCAATTATCCGGGATCGCCCGGTATGGCTGCGATAAAAATTTTTACCGCGTCCATCTTTGCAATCATCGGAACCAGCCAAAACTCACCCAAAAGGCCGTTTATCAAGGGTTTTCTCGCGTCCATCTTTGCAATTCCGACATGACGCGGTGTATCCAAACCCTTGAGAATAGAGGCTCTCTTCTTGTTCCTCAGTTTCTGAAGCACACGGTTTCTGGCAGCTTTATTCGGATGTTGGGAACGATAGTTTTTCCAGTAGTTCGGTTTGCTCGCCAGCCACTTATTGTTGGACAGTTTCTGGCCTAGTGCATATTCGGGGTCGTTTGTCATTTTTTGTCTTTGCCATAAAGCCTTTCTGGCAAGCTGGCAGACTGGCTCGGAGCAGTAGCCCTGAAGTTTGTTCCGCGGTTTAAAAAAAATGCTGCAGCCCAGACAGGGAATAGGGTCCATGCTCCCTCCAAGTAACGGTTACAAGGCGAATTAAATGGAGGGAATTATATATGATTTTAAAATCTATTAACGGAATTAAAAAAAACAGTGGTTGGCTGAAGACCCTTGAAATTGGCTGGGAAAAAATCCCTTAAAATGGCTGGGAATTAAATCCCCGGTCCCAGGTGGCTTCATTTGCTTTGTTACCGCCACAAATGCACCCTTGGTGATAGCCCGGTGGCTAACCTTTGACTATGTCGGACTTTAACCGACAAGA
>JAABSS010000184.1 GCA_011390235.1 Desulfotignum sp. | reverse complement strand
TGGGTCAGGGCCGCGGTCACCACAAAACAGCCCAGATAGATCATGCTGGTGCGTTCACCCACAACCATCAGCATTTTATAGGCCAGCCGCCGCGTCAGTCCGGTTTTGGTAAATACCAGGCCGATGACAATGGAGCCGAAAATAAACAATACCGACGGGTCCATAAAATCTTTAAACGCCTCATTGGCCGGCCGGATCAGAAACAGTACCTGAAGAACGCCGATCATCAGGGACGTGACGCCGATGGGAATCACCTCAAAGACCCACCAGGTGCCGGCCAATAGAAATACGGCAAGCGCCCCTTTCCCTTCCTGAGACAAGGCAAAATGCTTGCCCATGGGATCCACCGCGTCAAACCATGGGGGAGAATAATAGACGATAAAAAATAGAAACAGCCCGGCAAACAGGGCAATGATTTTTGTCAGGCTAAACTTTTCTGCTGGCATGGTATCCATTTACAGGCATCTCCTTGCTGTGTTTTGGACGGCAGGCGTTAAATATAAAATGCCGCCCGTTTACAGCTGTTTATTCAATCCCGCACTCGTGCATGGTCTTGCTGATTGTTGTAAAAATGTCGGTCAGCCGCACAATACCGACGATATCACCTTTTTGATCCGTCACCAGCAGGGACTGATGCTGTCCCATGACCAGCTGATGAATGGCTTCATTGATGGATGCATCAATGTCTACAAATTCCCCTTCCGTGGGTTTTACCACAAGAGTGCCGACTTTTGTCTGGCCGGCTTTTTTGCAGATGTTGAGCATGGCGCCGTCGAGCAGGCTCAGATGCTCGAGCATGGATTTCATAAAATGTCTGCTGAACCCGAAGCTTTTGACACCCGACTGGTCCTGCATTTCATAATACTTGGGTTCCAGGGACTTGAGTACGTCCAGCTGTCCCAGTTTTCCGATAATTTTTTTATTTTTATCGAAAACCAGAATAGCCCGATGTTTGTACGAGGTTTTTTTGAATTCCTCTTGTATTTTCTCCAGCTCTTTGACCGCCTCAAACAATGTCGCATCTTCGGAAACCGTGGCGTAATCCGACAGTGGCACCATCAAGTCTTTGACTTTAAATGACTGCATGTAGCCTCCCCTGAATTTTCGGTTATTTGAAAAACTCATTAAAATTCAAAAAAATGGAAAATACTATGGAAAAATACATTAATCAAGCGAAAATGAATTCATTCGTTCAGGATGAAGCCGTGTCGATTTCATTTAAACGCCGCAGAATTTCCCGCGGAGAATTTGACTGGGAAATCTTCAGCATTTCATTCATCCGTTTTTCTTCGATTTTATTCTTGTTCATCACCCGCTTTTTATAGGCCTGCATGAGCGCTTCGAGCAATTGTTCAAGGTCGCAGGGCTTGAGCAGATAAGAATGGGCGCCTTTTTGGGTGCATTCTACAGCGGAATCGATGCTGCCGTGGCCGGTCAGAATGACGATCTCCATCCAGGGATGTTCCTTTTTTAACGCCTTTAACGTTTCTTCGCCGTTTATGCCCGGCATTTTAAGATCAACCAGTGCAATATCCACGGGATTGTTTCTTGCCGTTTCAATGGCTTTTTCTCCCCGGTTGACGGCAATGACATTAAACTCGCGGGCTGCCAGCAGCTTGCCCATTGATTCCAGAAACCGTTCCTCATCATCGACAAACAACAGATTTATTTTATTTTTTTCCATACATTCAACTCCTTTAATAATGCGGTGGATTGCATTGTCCCGGACTGCGCCGCGGTTAAATTCTTTTCAGATGAAGAAGAATTTCAGATGTTACCCCCCCGGCGCAGCAGGGTTCTCTGTTCCGCTTTGCGAATCCGTTCTTCCTGTTCATCCTTGCGTTTGCGGGCGCCTTCCAGTTTTGCTGCCATTTCCTCTACGTCCGCCGGTTTCAGAAGATAATCATAGGCCCCGAGTTTCATGCCGGATACGGCCGTTTCAATGGCCCCGTGGCCGGTCAGCAGAATCACTTCCACAATGGGATGACGTTTCTTGATCTCCCGCAGGGTCTCAATGCCGTCCATGCCGGGCATTTTAATGTCCAGCACCACCACGTCGATTGTTTCATTTTCAAGCACCTCCAGGCATTCCTGGCCGCTGTAAGCGGTAAACACCCGCTCGCCGGTTTCCTGCAGCCGCAGGGAAAACATTTCCACAAAATCCTTTTCATCATCCACAATAAGGACCTTTGTCGGGATTTTAATCATTTGGCTGGTCTCCTTTAATGCTGTTCAGTATATCAAGACAAATATTTTTGTTATCTCCCATGATCTCACAGGCTTTGTGGGTGCGCGGCAGGGTGACCTGAAAAACGGATCCCTGGCCCACCCGGCTGGATACGTCGATTTTCCCACCAAGGCGCTCAACAATGCCCGAAGTCACGTATAGCCCCAGCCCGGTGCCTTTCCCCGGGGGCTTGGTGGTGAAAAAAGGCTCGAAAATCTTTTCCAGGTTTTCCTTGGGGATACCATGACCGGTATCTTCCACCGATATCACGGCCAGACAATCCGTATCCTTGATGGAAACGGTTATGCTCCCGCCGGGTTCCACGGCACCTAAAGCATTGGTGATAAGGTTGATCAGCACCTGGCGGATGGCGTATGGGTCGCTCCATATCACGCCGTTTGCCCGGTCCGTATCCTGCTTGATTTCAATGTTGTTGTTTTTGGCTTCTTTGCTTATAAATCCGATGGTTTCATCTACCAGAACCTTTAGATCCGTTTCCGTAAAAACTGTTTCCGGCTGCCGCACAAACCCCAAGAGCTGATGGGTGATACGCCGGGCCCGGTCAATGGCGGTTTCGATTTTGTTGATGGCATTTTCAAAATCCGTTTTTCGGGGCAGGGTGTCCTTATCCACTTTGTTTATCAGCAGTCGCAGGTATGCCGCGCATTCCCGGATGATGGCCAGGGGATTGTCGATTTCATGGGCAATCCCCGTGGACAGGGTGCCGAGGGATGCCAGGCGTTCGGTGGCCACCATCTGCTGCTCCATGCGCGCCTTGAACTCGGCTTCCTGTTTTTTTTCTTTTTGGCGCTTCTGTTTTTCAAGGGCCTGGTTGATTTTCTGAACCAGATGGTCTAATTCCACCGGCTTTGTCAGATAATCAAACGCCCCTTTTTTGATTCCCTCCACCCCGTCGGCGGCGCAGGCATGCCCGGTCAGCAGAACCACTTCGGTTTGCGCATAATTTTCCCGGATCCATTCCAGGACCTCAATGCCGTTCATGCCCGGCATTTTTACATCAAGGACCACGGCGTCTACGGCCTCTGTTCTCATAATCGTCTGGCATTCTCGCCCGTTGCCGGCTTCAAGTACTGAAAAGCCGCGTTTTTCGAGCCGTTTTCGCAATGGCGACCGGAAATGGGTTTCGTCATCTACCAGCAGCAGACGTTTGTTATCCATGGGTTCTTCTCCGGAAATCTTTCATACCTTCCACCTTCCACCTTATACCTTCCACCTACACCAGTCCCAGAATATGCCACCAGACCGCTGCGACAAAGATAACGATGGTCAGCAGCACGGGAGTTGCCACCAGGCCGACCTTGGTCAGGTCGGATGCCTTGAAATACCGGTAGCTGTAGGAAATGGCATTGGGCGGGCAGCCGATGACCAGCAGCAGGGCAAACGAAGTACACATGCCAAGCCCTAAGGCCAGGACGGTGGGATCGACCCCTTCCATCTGGGCCATGGGAATGACAATGGGCAGAATCAGGGCTGCGGCCGCAACATTTGCCATGGCATTGGTTACCAGGGCGCCGAACACGCCCATGCCGATAAACAGCACCAGCCAGCCTTTTCCCTGAATCAGCGGGAAGAACAGATTGGCAAAATAATCGGCAGCCCCCGAATATCCCATGGCAAGGCCCAATGAAATGCCGCCGCCGAAGATGAACAGAGCGGTTCCCCATTCCATGTTGTCATTGATATGTTCCCATTTCAACACCTT
>JAABSS010000183.1 GCA_011390235.1 Desulfotignum sp. | reverse complement strand
ACCGGAAAATTTTATGCCGCCGTCGGCAATAATGGGAACCCCGGTCTTTCTGGAGATATCCTTGCAGTTCTGCACCGCTGTGAGCTGGGGTACCCCTACCCCTGCCACGATGCGGGTGGTACAGATGGATCCCGGGCCGATACCGATCTTTACTGCATCCGCCCCTGCATCAATCAGGGCTTTTGCCCCGGTCTGTGTTGCCACGTTGCCGGCCACCACCTGTGAATCGGGAAAATCATGCTTGATCTGCTGAACCGCATTAATAACATTTTTGGAATGGCCGTGGGAGGTATCAATAACCAGGGCATCGACACCGGCCCGGATCAGGGCATCCACACGCTTCATCATATCAGATCCCACACCGATGGCAGCACCGGCCCGCAGCCGTCCAAAGGAATCTTTACAGGCATTGGGATATTTTTTTATTTTTTCAATGTCTTTTATGGTGATCAGCCCTGTGAGTTTTCCATCGGCATCCACCACCAGCAGCTTTTCAATGCGGTGCTTGTGGAGCAGGATCTTGGATTCCTCCAAAGTGCATTTGTCTGTCACTGTCACCAGGTTTTCACTGGTCATCACAGCCCTGGCCGGTTTTTCCAGCTGGGTTTCAAACCGCAGGTCCCGGTTGGTGACGATCCCCACCAGTTTTTCCCCTTCTGTTACAGGGATGCCGGAAATACGGTATTTGGCCATGATATTGAGCACTTCCGATATGGGAACATCCGGATGAATGGTCACCGGATCCACGATCATGCCGCTTTCCGACTTTTTGACCCGGTCCACTTCCACGGCCTGCTCTTCTATCATCAGGTTCCTGTGGATAAACCCCAAGCCCCCTGCCCTGGCCATGCTGATGGCGGTCAATGCCTCTGTCACGGTATCCATGGCTGCCGAGACAATGGGGACATTGAGTTCAAGTTCCCGGGTGAGCCGGGTTTTGACCGACACCTCGTCAGGAAGAATGGCGGAATAATCAGGAACCAGAAGGACATCATCAAAAGACAACCCTTCATCCGGTAATATTATGGACATAAAACGCCTCCAGAAAGGAAAAAATTGTTTATTAATACCATTCAGGGCAGCCATTACGGAAATGGGAAACAGCCGGCCGGATTTGAAACCTCAAACCAGTATATAAACACGTACTCTTACCAAATTAAATCTTTTTAGGCAAGGTTTTGACATCAATCTGTGAGCTGATTTTTGAGCAGCCTGAGTATTACTGGAATTGCCGGCGGCATCCGGTTACTGGAAGATATAATATTGCGAATCATGGTAAAATGGTTGCCGTTTACCCGGATTAACGGCACATGTTCAAGAGTGACAGAATCCACAGATACCAGACCATCACCCAAAAAATTTTTCACAGCTCCTTTTCCTGACCAGGGACTGATAACGCCGGCTATCGCATACATGGGTGTATATTTTGGCAAAGGGCGCTGGTTTAATTGTCTTAAAAACCGGCTTTTGGGCAGAAGATCTATCCCGGCAGCACCGGTGCCGTCCAGCAGACAGTGAAGCCAGTGTGTACCTGGTTTGAAAAGATGAAATATCTGATCTCTGATTTCTGTGAAAATTCTCAGCCTGGCCATCTGGGTGCCATGGTTGGGTGTTCCCACCATGATGAACTGTCTGACAGCCGGTACCTTCCGGGCAGCGGCGGCTTCAGGGTAATCATATGCAGGACAGGTGAGCATATCCCTGACCACCAGCCCCCCCATGGAATGGGCCACCACAAATACAGGCCGGGAATCCTTTATGGCAAGCAGGCGCATCTGTTCAAAGAAAAACCGGGTTGATGCCGCAATCGCCTGGTCATTGGGATAGGTCATGACCAGAACCTGGTATCCTTTTTCTCTGAGAACCGGGGCCAGATTCTGCCAGATGATCCCGGGATCATCCAGACCGTGAACCAGAACCACCCGGTCTCCACCAGAATTTCCTGAAGGTGTTTTGCTTTCTTTAAACGGCTTGATACCGTATCTTTTTTCCAGTGTCTGCGCTGTTTCTGGAAACCGGTTTTTAACTGCCTGGTGCAACACATGTCTGATCCGGTGTTCCCGGGGCAGAAAAAAGGTGCGCGCTGTCTGAAAACAGATCCAGGCGGCAAAAATCACCCCCATGGCAATCAGCCATTTATGGTGGTAAAACCACCCCATCAAACAAGGCCTGGCGCCTGAAAAATCGTGTGTGATCCAGATAACATTATGGCACAACCCACAGGGCAGTATCTGAAATTTGACCGATTATCTGCCGGGACACAGATCCCATGAAAAAGGATTTGTTGATGCCCCTTCTGCCGATAACCAGGGTATTGCACCTGTTTTTTTCTGCAAATTCCACAACCGTGTGGCCCACACGCCGGCTGCCCGCAATTGTGTGGATCTCAATCTGGTCTTTTGGTATTCCCATCTGCGCAAATTTTTCCATGGCCATAGGATAAAACCGGTCCAGACAGGCCCGGTCTTTTTTTTCAATGATCTTTACAAATTCAGGGTCCAGGTCATCATCCAGATCAATCTCACAGTAATTGTGGGCAGTGTTGGTGACATGCAGCAGAGAAATTTTCATATCTTTATTTTCCGACACCATGAAACTGACATGGTCCACCGCCCGCAGAGAATCCTGAGATCCATCTATGGCCACCAACAGATTTTCCGGCTGGACATCCCCCTGGACCAGCCACACAGGCAGGGCCTGGGACCGTTCCAGTACGGCATCTGAAACACTGGTATCAAAAAATTTCTGTATCCCTGTCACCCCCCGCCGTCCCACCACAATGGCATCCAGCATATTTTTCTGGGCATATTCAATGACATCCTGGGCCAGGCCGAGTTCTCTGGGATGGGTGACCAGTTCAATACGGTCCTCTGGAAAACCTGCCTGTGTCATTTCTGATGTAAGGTTATGCAAAACCGCCAGGGCAGCATCATTGTTTTTTCTGGTCACCTTTTTCAACTGGGCACGCACATGCATGTCTTTTGCCGCTTCTTCCTTCAGATACAAGGAAACAGGAGGCTGAACATGAAACAACACACAATGCAGATTTGTAATAACAGAAGATATGTGAACAGCATAACGGACAGCCTGCAGGGAAGATCGGGATGTGTCCACTGGTATGAGAATCTTTTTTTCCATGGCATTCTCCTTTTTTTTGGCATTTTTTTATATCCGGCACTGTTTGTAGGTAATGTATAACATATGCCCTGGTACGTTCCAGGTCAAGGCTTTGGAACAGATCATGTTTTTCATTTGCCCGGAGCACCAGATATGATATGGTGGTCTGCTGAAATCTTTTTACAGGAAAATTTTAATGCTGCTTACAATTAATCCGGAAAATCCCCAGGAAAGATTTATTTCCCAGGTGGTGGATATTTTAAGAAAAGGCGGGATCATTGCCTACCCCACAGACACTTTCTATGGTATCGGATGTGATATCATGAACAAAAAAGCCATTGAACAGGTGTATGCCATCAAGCAGCGCAGCCAGTCCAAGCCGTTCAGTTTCATCTGTCCGGATCTCAAGGATATCGCCACCTATGCCAAGGTATCCAATGTTGCCTACCGGAATATGAAGCGGCTGCTGCCCGGGCCCTATACTTTTGTGCTCTCAGGTTCCAGAATGGTTCCCAAGATCATGCTTACCAAACGCAAGACAGCCGGCATACGGGTGCCCGACCACATGATCGCTTTGGCATTGGCCAGGGAACTGGGCAATCCCATTATATCCACATCTGCCACAGACCCGGAAGGCCGGGTTTTCCAGGATCCTTCCCTGCTCCATGATTTTTTCAAAAACCGTCTGGATGTGGTAATTGACGGAGGCCCGGTCCCGGGAACAGCCTCTTCTGTGGTCTCTTTAATTGATGATATACCGGAAATTATCCGTTACGGTGCCGGAGATGTTGAGATCTTTGAATAGGGTCTGCGCAATTTTCCGCAGAAAGGATATGGGGGTTT
>JAABSS010000182.1 GCA_011390235.1 Desulfotignum sp. | reverse complement strand
TCGGTGGTTGCTGAAGTCAATCCGGTCCATTGTGCTTCCTGCCTGGTGTGTGTACGGTCCTGTCCCTACCATGTGCCGGTGATCAATGAGATGGGGGTTTCCTACATCGATCCGGCCCTGTGCCAGGGATGCGGGGTGTGTGCCTCTGAATGTCCCGCCAAAACCATAAAACTTAACTGGTACGAAGATGACTCATTGCTCAGCAAGGTGGAATCCCTGCTGGAGGGGGAATTATGACAAAAGAATTTGAACCGGTGATACTGGCGTTCTGCTGCAATTACTGAGGGTATTCAGCTGCGGACCTGGCAGGTTCCATGAGATTGAAGATCCCGACAGATTTTAGAATTGTGCGCCTTCCCTGCACAGGGAAAATTGATATCATCCATATCCTGAGAGCCTTTGAAAAAGGGGCGGACGGGCTTTATGTGGTGGGATGTATGGAAGGGGACTGTCACTTTAACGAGGGCAATTTCCGGGCAAGAAAACGGGTTGAACAGGCTGCCAGAATACTGGACAAGGTCGGGGTCGGCGGAGAGCGGGTGAAAATGTACAACCTGTCTTCGGGTGAAGGTCCTTTGTTTGCCCAGTATTCCATGGAAATGGTCAACAGGATAAAAGAACTGGGGCCAAGCCCTGTAAAGCTGGCAAAGCAACGCATGTCAAAAAAGGCTGATGCTGCCTGAAAATACAACAAATAACCACCTAAGATGAGGTAACCATGATAATAGCAGAGAAAAAACCCATTGAGGAAATTATCCAGGAAGTCAAGGATTTTGACCGGATCCTGATCCTGGGGTGCAACGAATGTGTCACCGTGTGTGAGGCAGGGGGTAAAAAAGAGGTGGAGGTACTGGCATCGGTGCTCAGGATGTATTTCATGACCCAGGGCCAGGAAAAGACCATTGGCGAGCGTACCCTGGAGCGCCAGTGCGACCATGAATACCTGGAGGAGATCAGGAATATTATTGACGACTATGATGCGGTTGTATCCCTGGCCTGCGGGGTGGGGGTCCAGTTTGCCGCGGAAAAATACCTGACCACGCCATTGCTTCCCGGTGTGAACACCATCTGCCTGGGGGCCAATGAAGACAGAGGCCTGTGGACCGAACGGTGCCAGGCCTGCGGAACCTGTGTGCTGGCCCGCACCGGCGGCATCTGCCCGGTATCCAGATGTGCCAAGCGGGTCCTGAACGGACCCTGCGGCGGGTCCACCAACGGCAAATGTGAAATTTCCAAGGACACGGACTGTGCCTGGCAGCTGATCATCGACCGGTTGAAAGCCCTTGACAAAATGGATGATTATGAGAAAGTAGCCCCTGTAAAAGACTGGTCCACTGACCGGGCCGGCGGCCCCAGAACCGTAACCAGGGAGGATGTGAAGATATGAGCGAATATGTGAGCAACAGCAGGCTGGAGCGCGTGTTAAAGGCAGGGCACTTAGGGGTTACTTCCGAGTGCGGTCCGCCCCGGGGCACTGATGCAGAAGAGGTCAAGAAAAAAGGCCTGCTCATCAAGGACCATGTGGATGCGGTGAATGTCACGGACAACCAGACCGCCATGACCCGCATGTCTTCTCTGGCCGCCTGCATCCATTTAAAACTGCTGGGCATCGAACCGGTACTCCAGATGGTGACCCGGGACAGAAACCGGGTGGCCCTGCAAAGCGACATTCTGGGAGCGGCTTCCTTTGATATCCCCAATATGCTGTGCCTGTCCGGAGACCACCAGAGTTTTGGTGACTGCGCCCAGGGGCAGAACGTCCATGACCTGGATTCCATGCAGCTGGTGCAGACCGTGCGCCACATGCGCGATGAAGGAAAGTTTTTAGGCGGTGATGACATCAAGCAGCCCCCGAAAATTTTTGTGGGGGCGGCAGCCAATCCATTTGCCGATCCTTTTGAAATCCGGATACCCCGCCTGGCCAAAAAAATCGCCTGCGGTGCGGAATTTATTCAGACCCAGTGCATCTACAACCTTGACAAGTTCAAAGAATGGATGCGCAGGGCCGTGGACAGGGGCCTGACCGAAAAAACTTTTATCATGGCCGGCATGACCCCCATGAAGTCGGTGGGTATGGCCAAATACATGAAAAACAAGGTGCCGGGCATGGATGTGCCTGAAGAGATCATCGACCGCCTGGCCGGGGTGGAAAAAAAGAAACAGGCGCAAGAGGGCATCAATATCTGTGTGGAGCATATCCAGGAACTGTCTGAAATAAAAGGGGTGGCCGGGTTCCACATCATGGCCATTGAATGGGAAGAAAAAGTGCCTGAGATCGTGGAAAGAAGCGGTCTTTACCCAAGACCCCAAGTTTAGGCAAACCATATTGACAAATAGATTTCATGGGACCAGGGTCTGGTAAGAACGCTTCCAGGCCCTGGTTTCGTATTTAAGATATATTTGTATAACTGTGTGTCTTTATTCGTGATATAAGGAGATGGTATGGCAGTCATTGTTAAATACATTGTTGTCAGGAACGGAGAGGAAAAAATGACATTTGCGACAAAAAAAGAAGCAGACGCCCATGACAAAATGCTTGATATTGCCGACAATTTGTTTGAGTTCCTGGACAATGCAGATGTGAAATTATCAGAGACACAGATGGAAGATATTTCATTGCTTCTGGCCCAGAAAAGGGATACGGTGATGCCTATACTCAGAGGCATCAATCCCCAAAAGAAAAAGACATCTGTACAAAAACCCGCATCTGAAAAAAAAACCGCATCTGAAAAAAAAGGCGCTGAAAAATCCGGTTCTGGTGCAGACACTTCGGAAACCCCGGCACCCAAAAAAAAGCAGTCTAAAAAATAGCATTTTTCCTGGAGTACAAAAACATTTGGGATTGGGTTTATTTTTGTGAATTATACGTATTTTGTTTTATTTTAGCCAGTTAGGCCACCATTGTGTCCTGGGAATTCTTTTGAAAAGCACAAAAGTTCAAAATTATGAACTTTTGTGGGGCAATTTTGTAAAACAGAGGTGAACAAATGGGGGTAGATAATAATATTTTTTTCTCCGGTATTTTTTTATATATACAACCCATCGTAATTACAATATTTTTGACCCAAAGTGTCATAATCTTTTTTATCAATCAATGTCTGGCACAAGGGTTGCATTATTACATTTTCAACTAATCGCCAATTAGTTTTTTCATCTTTTTTTCCTTTTCCAAAGAAGGCTGTCCACATGGGCAGCCTTTTTTGGTTTTATGCCCTGGCACAAGAAAGTATATATCCATTCAGTGGTGATATGTAGTCATGATATATCACCAGGTATGCGGCCCCGGAAATATGGCATCCTTATTTTTGTTATTCCATATGCTGCCTGAGTTGATCAATAACCTCCTGGTTTTCCGGAAAACGACCGGCGTTGCGTTTTGAAAAAACAGTTTCCCCGGCGGCTGTTATTTCATACACCCCATTGCTGCCAGGAACCAGTTTCGGGGTGATATGCAATGTCTTTTGTATGTCGTCTGCCAGACCGGCAGCCCGCGGCTGGTAGTTTCATACCGCGCAATAAGTGATGGTAATTTCCATGGTAACCTCCCTGGTGTTGTATGTCAGGAATCAGTTGTGATATCGTGCTGAATATAGTAAATGTAAAACATTTTTATTGCAATTGCAAAGAGCTGGCTTACCTTAAACACAAAGAAACTATTAAAAGGTGATTCCATGACAGAAATTATTTTTGAGTTCCTGAACAAAATCGGTTTTACCCACCCTGTTCATCCAGCAATGACCCATATTCCCATGGGCCTGGTGATGGGCGCTGTTGTCTTTCGCCTGGCTTCATTTCTGCCGCGATTAAAGGTGCTGGCAAGGACCGGGTATCATTGTGTCATACTGGCCCTTTTAGGGGTGGCTCCCACTGTGCTTACCGGATACCTGGACTGGCAGCATCGGTATGGCGGGGTATGGGAGTTTTTGATTGTTTTGAAAATGGTGCTGGCTGCAGTGTTGACCATTGT
>JAABSS010000181.1 GCA_011390235.1 Desulfotignum sp. | reverse complement strand
GCCTGTTTGGGAAGATATGGTTTTGGCAAAAGGTGCCATCTGTTTATCGACCATTGGCGGCAGCACGTCTTCGTTTAGCTCTGTCAGAAGGGTACCGCCTGATTTAGTGCGTGAAATATGAACCTTGCGCAGAATAACATTTTCTGGCGGAAGCTTTTTCCCGTTATATGCCTTGCCGGACAATCCCATGTCGGCATTTCCATCCGGACTGTCCACACCCAGCGTATCGGAGAACTGTTCTCCCGCCGATGGAATGTTCCTGGAAGTCCAGGCGGCACGGGGGTTTTCGTGTAATCCTGGTAAAGGTTGAAACGGGCTGCTGAATAATCATCTCTGTAGACATATTCATGGGGATCAAGATAAAAATTGGCCTGTTCACGAAACAGATGGATTTCATTTCCATTGCCCGGGATCTGATCTTCATCCAGAATAAGACTGATATACCAATCTGTTCTGGCTGTCCTGGACTGGCCGCTGTTGATCACCTCATAGGTAAGCTGCCCCGCACCTGCATTATCCCATTCCGCATACCAGGTATTGACCTTCAGATCCGGAAGTGAGTTTGTGATAGCAATGACATCGCTTCCCCTGGAAATATTATCATTTTCATTGGATTCAACAATCAGGTTCAGATCATCCACCCAGAGAGCCATGTAATATTCCCCCGGCTCCAGCCGGTCGGGAAACTGGAACGAAAGGGCATTATCGGCATCCCGGTACACCGCCTCTCCGGGCGCAAGATCAAAGGGAATGGTTTCATAAACCACATAATAATCAGACTGGGTTATGACCAGATCCCTCGACAGCATCAGATTGATGTCCGCACCGGCATATGCTGTTCCGTTTCCGTTGTTCACTACATTATAGGTCAGTGTTCCAGATCCTCTGGGACGCGGGTCATAGGAGGCCTCCCATGAGGCCACCGTCAGATTGGAAAGCAGGCTTGTATCCGGCTCAGGCTCGCTTCTGTCATCTGGGTCGAAAATCACCTGACTGTTTTCAGCATCCAGCAGCACATAAGCCTCGGAGAGAACATTCCGGGCGGCAAAACTGTACGGTAGCCAGAAATAACCGTCATCCCCCCATTTGCGGCCCCAGGAATTAATAACCTTGAATGCACCGCCGTACCGGTTATCGTCATACCCGACAATGGTCACGGCATGCCCCCCGTGGTTCTGGCCCGAAGCCGTGTTATACACCGAATCCGGTCCGTACAAGTCCATCAGCTGCTGATAGACGGTAATTCCTGCAACCACGGGATTTCGGTTAACCAGGGCCGCCTTGATCTGGGAGGTATCATTGATACGGTACCATTCAGCTGCCTTATAATTTGCCGCTTCTGCAAACGCCGCAGCCGAAGGCTGGGTCACATAATCCGTATCTGAATAGGACATACGCCCCAATGTGGCCACCCCCTGGTTAACGGCAAGATCCAGGGCATGGAAAATATAAGATCCCTGGTCCTGACCCTCATTGATCTGGTTATACACAAAAGCCGGGCTAAACAGATGATCGGCCGTGTTCAACGACCATCCCATTTCCAGTTTTTCATGGTAGGTTTTCAAGGCATAGGCCGTTGCCCATCCCACACAGCTCCCCTGACGTCCCTGATCTCCGGGTGCGGGAAAGTTCGTACTCAGGTCAACGGACAGGGGCTGGGAAGGAAGCACATCACCCCCTAGAAGAGAACTGTTGTACGTGCTCAGGCTGAAGTGTGCATATTCATTGGGATCCACATCCTGTTTACCGGTATGTTTTTCATCTTCCGACAGATAGGACACCTGAACCGTAATGGATGCCGGATCACTGAAAACCTGGCCGTCTGTCACCCGGTAGGAGAGAACAAAAGAATCATTTCCACTGGGTTCATTGGTGATATACAGCATCCCGGTTTCCGGGTTCACGTAGGCAAAGGAATACCCTGTGCCACTGACTGGTGAAACCAGGGTATAGGAGATGGTGTCCCCGTCCGGATCATGGCCCGTGAGCTGCTGCTCAAAATAGGGAACCGACGAATCAACATTGAGAGATACGGATTCGGCAATGGGCCGGTGGTTGGAAAAATCCAGTCCGATCTCCTGGTCATCGAGCATCACCCGGTTGTTGCTGATATACAGCTGATGGCTTACGTCATCAGTAAAGGAGACAGTCTGGATGGTCCTGGTTGCCGGCATTTTCACAAAAGTGCCATCTGCACCTGCAAATGTGACAAACACTCCGGAGCGGAAAACACTGAACAATTGCGCATCAGCGTTTATGGTGATGACATTGCGCCCGATAAAATTGAAAAGTTGCGCATTTGTTCCTTTTTCAAGGGTGACATGATTGACAGCCGGCGAGCCATAAATTTTTACACTGCCGGCTGTTATGTGGGCATCAGGGGAATTGTCGGTGAGTACAACAACCTGCTGTGCCCAAGCCACGGAACCGGGAAGCAGAGAAATAAAAAAAGTAGGGACAACACCTAAAAGGCAAAGGATTACACAAATAGACAATTTCCTATGTGGTTTCATTTTTCTCTCCTGTCGGGCCTTGTCGTCCCGGCTGTTTTTTTTACTGCTGCCGTGCTACTGCTGCCGTGCTGATGCAGGTAATAATGCAGGAATAAGGCAAGTAATAAGACATCCTTTTCGAAGGCGTCCCTAAAAATCGACTTTCTGATCAAAGCAGTTGGTTTTTATAGGTATTATCGTATTATTTTCAGGTCGATCTTACAAGATTTTTTTGTTCATCCACTATGCTCCTGTCCGGTGTCCTGTCCCTCGTATTTATTCGTCCTGCCTTAGATCATTGACAAAATTTCAATCTTCCATTACAGTCACCGGCATTATAAAAACTATAATTTTAACTATTTTTGCCCGCGTTATGTCGCTGTCAATGGGACAAAAATCAGAAATATCGCTCGGCTTGTTTTAACCCAAATACCACAAGGACCATATTAAAAAATGCCAAAACTATCAGCCATCACCAAACAAAACCACGCCGATAAAACCTGGACCAGATTCTCGTCCTATGCTTTTGCATCCAAATCCAGCATTGCCTCTCTGGTCGGTGCAGAAATAGCCAAAGCGGTTACAGGTGGTTTGCCCATGGGCTTTGTGAAAGAACAGGGCAATTTTTTTCTGGCTGCGGTATTGTCTCTTACACCCGGCACCAACCTCTTTGTTGCCCAAAACGGCAAATGGCTTGGAGAATATATCCCATCTATTTTCCGTAGTTATCCTTTCATGTTGGCAAAGGCCGAAGGAAAAGATGATCTGATACTCTGCGTGGATGAAGAATCCGGCCTTGTCAAAGATGATACAAGCGCTGAACCGTTTTTTAATGACCAGGGAGAACTCTCCAAGCCGGTACAAGATATCCTGAATTTTCTGTCTCAGATTGAGAATAATAAAAGAATAACAGTTCAGGCAGTGGCTGCCCTGGCAGAGGCCGGGGTTATCACTGAATGGCCGCTGAAAATAAAGCACGGCGATCAGGAAAAACCGGTTACCGGCCTGTATCGTATAGATGAGGCAAAGCTGAACAGCCTGGAAGAAGAGCAGTTCACAAAGCTGCGCAAAGCAGGCAGCCTGCCCATTGCCTATGCTCAACTGCTGTCCATGGGTAATATCCAGGTATTTGAGAAACTGGCAAAGGCTCAACAACAGGCCGCTGTCAAAACCCCAAATGCCGGCTCTTATCTGGGAGATGACGACGTAATTTCATTTCAATAGCGCGGCAAAAAGCAGCCGGCGGAATGGGCACAGTCAGTATGGCTCAGGGGCCGGAAGCTTTGCCTGGATATCTCTTTGCCACTGCGCCGCAGTCTAAAGCCTGATGAAACAGTCGCCAGCCAAGCTTGCTGTACGGCAGCGGCTGTTACGCAGCCCTTTAGCGGAAGCAGCGGCTTATCGCCGGTTCTCCTCTTGGCTGCTGCAGCATCGCCTTCAATCGTTTCGTGATCATTTCTATCACAGTCCCTATTTTCATCTGCCTC
>JAABSS010000180.1 GCA_011390235.1 Desulfotignum sp. | reverse complement strand
ATTGTCAATTCTGTTTATGATGCAGATGCCAAACTAGGGTATATTCGAAAACTGTATTACCCTTTTTTCCACCCGCTGGGCATCAAAGAGCTGGCTGAGTCAAAAGGGCTTCACACCGCCTATGCCATTGTCAACCTGCTGGAATCCATGGAAAGGGGTGTCATTGAAAACCGTCTGGCAGCACTCAAGGCGTTAAAACACGCGGTGCTTGATACGGCTGACGGCCCCATGCCCAAAAACACGGCCCGGGTGCTTTTGCAGATCATGAAGGAACTGGTGCGGGCCAAAGGCAAGGATGCCCGACAACTGCAGCTGGCCCATAACTTCAGACTGGCTGCATTCGGCAAACCCAGGGTTATAAGAAAACTGCTCTCACACTACCACCTTCTGGAAATGCCTGAAGAATGGAACCAGATTACATTTGATGACCATGTGCATGATGCCAATACATCCGGAAGAAAATCCCCCACACATCTGATCATGGATGCATGGATAAAAGGCATCCGCAGGCTGCGGGTGATATATTACCATTATATTGAACCCAGGTTTGCCATTGAACTCATTGAAGCGGCAAAAATAATGGAAATTGATCTGCGTATCGGCATTGAATTTAAAGCCAGATACCGGGACCGCTATATTTCATTCATCTGGGTTGCCCGGGGCCTTGCTGATGCAGAAGCATTTTTGTGTTTCCTTGCGGAACCCCATGTGATGAAATTCATGGAACAGGGACAGGCAGTTTTGCAATTTCAGAAAAAACATGTTCTCGGTCTTTTGAAAACCTTCAATGACATGCATCTGGATGATATGTGCCGGGATCTGGATATTACAATGCCGGCACTCAGCCCGGATGGGTTTTTACAGTTTTCATCTCCGGGCCAGCCGTCTGTTCCCCATCTTGCAGAATATATCCACAAAATGGCTGTTCTGGCCATGAAACAACGCCTGGATGAACTGCATGAAATCTTCAGCCGTTCAGATGCCCAAAAACAGGAACAGATCAAAGCCTGGATAGAAAAAATGGATTGTTTCAGTGCCAGGGATATCATTGAGACCTATCTACACCCGGAACAGCACCCTGACATTTTTGCACAATCTGCTGAAAATGGCCCGTCAAAAATTCCTGACCGGTTGAAACTGACCCATACCCGGTTTTTGGAAACCATTGCACAGCTGCACTATGATTTTCGCCTTACCCTTAAGCTGGGCAATCTACAGCCTGAAGATGTTCTCGAAATTCTGTATGAATCAAAAGGACTGGTCACCCGTCTTGAAATCATCAATTTAAAAGATTTTGTTTCCGGAAAAACAGACCATGTCTTTTCCATCAATGAGCTGCAAAAAGCAATTAACGGCGGAAGCGTCTTAAAATTGAAGCGGTCGGTCCGTCAGACAATATCCTGTGTGGAAAAAACAGACTATCCGGACAGGTCAGACCGGCTGAAAAAACTTTTCAATATCCTTTATGATATCAATGCCCTCAAAAACATGTACGCTGCATATCCCATCAAATCCAGGATCGGAAGCGACTCAACAGGAAAGGCGCACCAGGCCCACGGCATGGGATTCGGCATTGTGACCACCCTTGCCTACTGGTCCCGGAAAAAAATTGACATTCCTTCCGGAGACAGACTGATACTTCCGGCGAATATCAGTGTAAACCAGCGCATGACCGCCTTTTCCCGGGAAAACATGCATCCGGTTTTCACATGGTTGCTGGGTGTTTTAAAATGGCTGCCCGGCCTTGATCAGATCATGTTCGTGAAAAAAAAAGAGTGGGTGTTTGAATCCTTTGTTCTGGACATGAAAAAAAAAGGGAATATCGTTACCCTCGGCGGTATACGAAGGCGGATCAGAAATGATATAGGCCTTGATCTTCCCAGCCACCAAAAAAAGGATATCCAGACATCATGGAAAAATCTCAACACCAGATTAAAAAATTGTCTTAAAATTTTCATGGGGTTTGTTCCGGCATTTGTCTGCTTTTTTCTCACCAAAGAATGGTGGCTTCTGGCCTGGTTCGGGGCATTCATCTGGTTTGGCATTACCGGCTTCCGGGTTATCCTGCAATCAGTTCTCGGCGGCGGGGGCATCAAACGGTCCTCATTGACCAAATGGAACAATTATGTCAGCTGGGACAGATTGACGGATGCCCTGTTTTTCACAGGATTTTCCGTACCTCTTCTGGATTATCTGATCAAGACCGTACTGCTTGACAGCACCTTTGGCATAAATATGCAGACCAGCCCGTTTGCATTGTATACGGTAATGGCCTTTGCCAACGGCATATACCTGTCAGCGCACAATGCCTTTCGCGGGCTTCCCAAAGCCATGGTAACCGGAAACTTTTTCAGAAGTATTCTTTCCATACCGGTTGCACTGGTATTTAATACGGGTATCGGTTTCATATTATCATTTTCCAACGTCCCGTCTGTTAACACGGTTTTGCAGACATGGGCGGCCATTATTTCCAAAGCAGCTTCAGATACCGTTGCAGGCTTGATAGAAGGCACAGTGGACCGATTCCAGAATCTGAAACTGCGAAAGCGGGATGTTACCAAGAAGTTTTCAGATCTGTTCGACACATATGCGAAACTGGAAATGCTGTTTCCTGAAACCGAAGAACTCAAAATTCTGGAAAAACCGGAAGCGCTTTTTGCCGGCAGAAATGCTGAAGCAAAAGACCTTGCTGTCATGGTCATTATCCATTCTCTGGACCTGTTTTACTTCTGGATGTATCTGCCAAGAGGAAGAATGACCATTGTGGAGATGGTTTCACAGCTGACCCCTGAAGAAAAGACCATTTTTTTCCAGGCACAAAAATTACTGAAGCATGAACAGTTTATCAGCAGGTTGTTTGTGGACGGCATTCTGGGAAGAAATTTTTCCCGGCCATTGTCTTTTTACCTGACCACTTACCAAAAATATCTCAGATCCATTGAAAAAATCCATTTTCTCCGTCAGACAAATCACGCCATAACCTGCAAAGACCCCACGTTACATGGCAGTTGAGTAATAGTTCATGGTCTTTTATCACAGGGGCGCGGTTTTACTCCCAAGCCAGGATACTGTTTCAGGCGCCAGGTGGGGAGAAAGGAGGTCAAACACCTGCTGGTGATACTGGTTTAACCACTGGATTTCCGCCTGGGTGAGCAGGCAGGTATCCACCAGTTCGCGCTCAAAATGGCACCAGGTGAGGTTTTCAAAGGCCAGAAAGGCTCCGAACGGTGTTTTCCGGTCTTCAGTCACCAGCACCATGTTCTCCAGGCGGATGCCATACTCTCCTTCCCTGTAAACCCCGGGCTCATTGGTCAGCAGCATGCCGGGTTCCAGGGCTACATCCACGGGATGGGGGCTGATCCTGGCAGGGCCTTCATGGACGCACAGAAAAAATCCCACCCCATGGCCGGTGCCATGACCGAAATTCATGCCCTTCTGCCACAAAAACTGCCGGGCCAGGGTGTCGATCTGGAACCCTTTGGTGCCTTCGGGAAAACAGGCTTCTGCCAAGGCAATATGCCCTTTGAGCACCAGGGTATAGTCCTGGATCTGCTGGGGAGTCGGGCTGCCCAGGCAAATGGTACGGGTGATATCTGTTGTGCCGGTCAGGTAATTGCCGCCGGAATCGGTCAAAAACATGCCGCTGTTCTGAATCTGAACATCGGTTTCTTTGGTGGCTCTATAGTGGCACATGGCGGAATGCGGACCATAGGCCATGATGGGGTCAAAGCTGTTTTCCACAAAATCGGACTGCCGGCTGCGCTGGTCAAACAGTTTTTTTTCTGCACTGATTTCCGACACAGCCTCTTTGGCATCCCGGGTGGCCAGCCAGTGCAGAAACCGGGTGACCGCTACTCCGTCTTTGACAGCAGTATCCCGCAGATGCTGTATCTGCACCGCATTTTTCTCCGCTTTCAGACTTGTTGCAGGACCGGTTTTTTCAATGATGCGGCAGGCCGGGTTGACAGCGGAGGATACCGCTGCAGAAACC
>JAABSS010000179.1 GCA_011390235.1 Desulfotignum sp. | reverse complement strand
ACACAGAATGACAGATGTTAAATTTGTACTTTTTCATACAAATTATTGTATATATTCGTACATAATATTTTATTTTTATGTACAAAGCTATTATCCACTTTGTCAAGTTTCTATATATGAATCTTTCTTTGAAATTATAAACACAAACTCAGAAGGTCTGGTATTTTTTTCCGGTACATGCCGCAAGCCCCGGCCCAGCTGCTGAAGGAACACGGTGAAGCTCTGGATGGGCCGCAGAAACAG